>JANJTN010000087.1 GCA_024711065.1 bacterium | reverse complement strand
GCATGGGGAGCTGGAACGCAGCCTGCTGACGGTATGGATCCATGGTGCTACGGAATTGTCCATGCTCGTCGTTTCGGCAGCAGCTGGACTGAGTATCGGCCTCGCTATCCTGAATCCCGGCACCTATCCACGCTTTCAGGCCTTGGTGCAGGCCACTCGTCGTGCAGCCCTGGTTGCCATTGGTATCATCCCGCTGGTGATCGGAGCCGCATTTCTGGAGAGCTATGTCACGCGCCACACGGAGATGCCGATCAGCCTACACCTGTTCATCATCGCCGCAACCGGTGGTGCCGTTGTCTGGTATCTCTGGTTCCTTCCTGCCACACTTCTCAAGAGGTCCCTTCGTGGAATCACGGTTCATTGACTTTCGGCAGCACCGCAACTTCATGAATACGATCTCGGCGATCTTCGAGTTCATGGGCGCTGCTCTCAGACCCTACTTCAAGGCTGTGACGTATATCGCAGGACCCTATATCCTGGTGGCGGCGGTCGCCTCGGGTGTGTACACGGTACGCTCGCTAGACGCCAGTGTCTTTGACTTCCAACTGTTCGAGGTGGGCGAGTTGTTCTTGCCGCTGTTGATCTTGTATGCAGCGTTGCTTGTTGCAAGCATGATGACGATGGCAACCACGTACTCGTTCCTGCGGATCAGTCAGCGAGAGAGCGACTACCCGGACGTGAATGCGGTTCGCGCAGACATGCGCGGTATGCTGGGACGGGTTCTGGGCACCAGCCTTCTGGCCATGGTGGTTCTACTCCCGGCGTTGATGCTGTTCGTTATCCCGGGGATCTGGATCTCGATCCCACTTTCATTGATGGTCGTGATCCGATATTACGAGGACCTCACATTCTCGGAAGCGCTCAAGCGTGCAATTCGGCTCGTGCGCGACCATTGGTGGTGGACATTCGGGATCCTGTTTCTGTGTTACCTCGCCTACATGCTCACAGCATCCATCTTCAGCATCCCAAGCATGATCCTGTTGATGTTCTCGACCATGACAGCCATAGAGGGTACTGAGCCATCCTCGACCCTTCAGATCGTCACCGGTGTCCTGAGTGCTTTAGGCAATCTGGTCGGCTACTTCTTCATGAGCATTCTCAGCGTAGCCACGGCCGCGATCTACTACAACCACGTGGAACGGATCGACGCAACACAACTCTCAGATCGGGTAGCACATCTTGCCGGGAGTACCCAAGACTGAACGTGTCTACCGACTCGACCATCCACCATGTGCAGGTCGATCCGATCTGGATCGATAGCGTGCGGTCTCTTCCGGACTATACCTACGGGGAGACCGGCCCCTCGCTGCTCACGCGCCTGATGAGCTGGTTCTTCAGTTTGGTGTACGAGGTCCTGGACGGGCGTGGAGATTCTGTTGTGGATTTTATTGGCTATGCCGTGATCCTCGCGGTGATCACGGCAATGGTTCTCATCCTGCGGCAACGCGGAAAGAGCCCCCTTCAGATCATCCGCCGCGGTTCGGTTCGCATGGATGACAACGAATTGGCAGAGGCAGAGGATCTGGATCGCCAGATCGGAACGGCCGTGCACGAAGGACGTTTCCGCGATGCCGTCCGATTACTATACCTGCGTTCTCTGGCCGATCTGCGAGATGCGAAGATCATCGAGTGGCAGGTAAACAAGACTGATAGTGACTACGTGCGGGATGTGCGTGGACGATGGGAACATGCTGATGCATTCGCTGCGGCGGTCCGTCACTTCCAGTATATCTGGTATGGTGAACATTCGGTTGACCAGGCCTCGTTCGCAGCAGTCCGTGAGCAATTCGATGCCCTGCGGAGGCTGACATGAGCAAGTGGGGCATCGCATTCGTGGTCCTCTGCCTTGGGGCATTGGTCCTACTGCAGATCCGCGCCGACAAAGGTTATACCTGGGAACCATCGTTCGAAGAGGTTTCGACCGACCCACTTGGATCCCAGGCGTTCACGGCCTGGTTGCGGACCCAGGTAAACGTCACGGATCAGATCACGGATGCCCGATTGTCCGAGTCGCTTGGCGATGTCGATACCTCTCGCGCGATCATCATCATCACCGAACGGTTCGACCCCGATGCCGGTAGCCGGCTTGCACTGGAGCGTTATCTCCGAAAAGGGGGCTCGGTTCTGATCTCCTCGAACGTGCTCTCCGACTCTATGGAACGGTTCCTCGAAGTACGATCGAGGTCCTCGTACGTCACGGAAAACATACACGACGTTAGCAACCCTGATCGCGAGTTGCCGGAACTTCCGTCGAGTTTCAATTCGCCACTTCTTCCACGTCGAGCCTTCACCTGGTCAGGAGACACGATCGGTTCCTACGACGATCCTGCCGTGTATGGCCCCTGGGAACCACTCGTGACCGGGTACAACGACGTGATGTTGCTCGGTAAACGTTCGATTGGACGCGGAGAGATCTACCTAGCTCCAAACCCGGGGCTGTTCACGAACTACGCCGTGCTCTATGACAGTCTTTGGTATTACACCGCACTGATGGTGGAGCACTTTCCACGGCGACCCTTGGTACTCGATCACCATTACAAACCCAAGAAGAGTACACAGCAGGGCCTCCTGTTCACGGTTTCACAATACCCTGCGTTGCGCTTTTCCTATACAACCGTCCTGGTCACCGCCGTGGTCTTTGTGCTGCTCGGCATGAGGCGCCGACAACGAGCCATTCCCATCATCGACCCACCCATCAACACCAGTATCGAGTATGCCAGGACCGTTGCTCAAATGTTCGAGGTCGGCAATATGAACGCCAACGTGGCGGAGCGCATGGCCGATCAGCTCGCCCGCATCGTACGGCGCAGAACGGGGATCCGCCTAGGTGTTGACCCCCCCAACGTCGAACACATTTCTCAGGCGCTAGGCGTACCACAGGACGAGATCACCGCGCTGCTCCACGACGTCGAGTCAATTCGCAATGGAACGTGGGATAGCTCGAAGCAGAACTTCCGCGCGCTTCATCAACGCATCACACCGATCATCGATAAAGGCACTGCATGAACCTGACCCCTGAACAGACCGCTGAGACCATCAGCCGTGTGCGCACGCACATCGCGCGCGTGATCGTTGGGCAAACCGACCTGGTGGATCACCTGCTGATCGCTCTGCTGACCGATGGACACGTGCTGCTCGAAGGTGTACCCGGGGTGGCCAAGACGCTGGCGGCCCGGCTGACCGCTCGGTTGCTCCACTGCAGCTTTGGACGGATCCAGTTCACACCCGACCTGATGCCGGCTGATGTGTTGGGCACGAACATCTTTGATCAGCGGACGATGGACTTCACGTTCCGCCGGGGTCCGGTGTTCGCTAACATCGTCCTGGCCGACGAGATCAACCGCGCTCCGGCAAAAACACAAAGTGCCTTGTTCGAAGTGATGGAAGAACGGCAGTGCACGATCGACGGTGTGTCGCATCCCATGCCGGCCCCCTTCCTGGTGATCGCCACGCAAAACCCCATCGAACAGGAGGGCACCTATCGGCTGCCGGAAGCGCAGCTGGACCGATTCCTGATGAAGGTGGTGGTGGGGTATCCGAATACCGACGAGGAAGTGGAGATCCTGCGTCGGCATCAGGCGGCCGGCGGTGCTCCCGACCTGATGGCCATCCAGCCGCTGCTCACCATCGAAGACGTGGCCGCTCTGCGATCTGCTGTTCGTCAGGCAACCGTGGAGGAGTCGATCCTGTCCTACATCGCCACCATCGTTCAGAGTACGCGTATCAACGCTTCGCTGGAGTTAGGGGGCTCGCCACGAGCTTCGATCGGTCTGCTGATGGCCGCCAAAGGACGAGCGGTGTTGGAAGGACGCGACTTTGTGATCCCGGATGATGTGCAGGCCGTGGCACGCCCGGTGCTGCGTCACCGCATCCTGCTCACACCGGAGCGGGAGATGGACGGATCCACGGCCGATGATGTGATCGGTGCTCTGCTGACCACGATCGACGTGCCTCGATGAAGACCTGGTGGTACGGATGGTTCCCCACACGGCGGGCGTGGATGGCCGTCTTCGGCTGCGCCGTGATCGGCCTGAGTGGTCTGCTGTGGGAGCCGTTGCTCACGGTTGGGGCGGGTGCGCTGGTTGCGCTGCTCCTCCTGATCGTGGTGGAATCCGTGCGCTTGTTCTCCCGGTCGGTGGTGGTGGAAGGACGTCGCATCATGGCCGAACGCTTGTCGCTGGGCGACGATAACGAGATCGAACTGATCGTGGTCGGGCAAGCCCCCTTCACCATGCAGGCCGAGATCATTGATGAGCTGCCGGTGCAGTTCCAGCGGCGCGACTTTGAACTGGCCACTCGACTGGAGCAGGATGAACCGCACAGTATTCGCTACATCGCCCATCCGATCGAGCGAGGCGTATACCAGTGGGGAGCGATCAACGTGTTCGTTTCTACCGCACTGCACTTGGTACAACGCCGCTTCCGTTGCGAGGCCGGACGCGAGGTTGCCGTGTTCCCGTCGGTGATCAACATGCGCCGTGCCGAATTGAAGGCGCTCACAAGCCGCACGTGGCAGCGTGGCACGCATCGGATCCGGCGTCTGGGCCACACCATGGAGTTCGAGAAGATCAAGAACTACGTGCAGGGCGATGACGTGCGATCCCTGAACTGGAAGGCCACGGCGCGTTCGGGTGATCTGATGGTGAATCAGTTCCAGGATGAACGGTCGCAGGACATCTATGCGGTGCTGGATCTGGGCAGAGTGATGTATGCACCGTTCGACGGGATGACGTCTCTAGACTATGCCGTGAACGCCGCCTTGGCCTTCAGCAACATCGCCCTTCGCAAGCACGACCGTGCGGGACTGATCCTGTATGGTGCTCATTCGGCATCGATCGTGCCGGCGCGACACGCACCGGACCAACTCGGCAGGATCAATCAGGCGCTCTATCAGGTATCCACCGAGTTCATGGAGTCCAACGACGAGCAGCTGCTGCAGACCACGCGTCGCCACTGTACGCAACGGTCGCTGATGATGCTCTACACCAACGCCGAAGCCATGGTGAGCCTGCGTCGACGCCTGCCGTACTTTCGCGCTCTGGCCCGGCGCCATGTGCTGGTGGTGGTGCTGTTTGAGAACACCGAGTTGATGGGCCTTGTGCGCCGACCGATCGAGCATGATCGCGACATCGTGCTACAGACCGTAGCTCGGGACATCGTGATGAACAAGCAGGAGATGGTGCGCGAATTACGCCACCACGGCATCTATGGTGTGGTGGCGGCACCAAACCACCTATCGACCGCTTCCATCAATGCGTATCTGGACCTGAAGGCGCGCGGAGTGATCTGAACTCACGCCGAGCGGCGGTATCTTGGTGTTATGTCCAGCCCACTTGCCGGTGCCCTGGCTGTTGCCAGCAAAGACCTGCGCAGCGAGATCCGAACCCGATTCGGACTCACCGCGCTGGGCCTGTTCGTGGTCACGGCCGTCAGCCTGGTGGTCTTTGCCCTGGCCGACGAGCCCATTCAGCGTCCGGTAGCTGCGGCGATCCTGTGGGTGATCATGTTCTACACGGCGATGACCGGTCTGTCCCGCGCCTTCGTCAGCGAAGAAGAGCGCGGCACGGCATTGTTCCTTCGTCTGCAGGCCGATCCCATGGCCGTGTACCTGGGCAAGCTGGCGGTGAACGTACTCTTTGCCCTTGGATCCAATCTGGCCGCCACGCTGCTGCTGATGCTCTTTCTACCGAGTCTTGGCGCCGGCAACCTGGCCACGTTACTGTGTACAGTGGCCATCGGGAGTTTGGGTCTGGCGGCTGTGCTCAGCATCGTATCAGCCATCGTTGCCAAGGCCGGAACGCGCAATCCGCTGTTGCCCGTGCTGTCCTTCCCACTGCTTGTCCCACTCGTGCTACCTGGTGTGAACGCCATGGTGTATGCGTTGGGGGGAATGGGGCTAGCTGATGCGCAGGCCGACCTGCTGCTGATGTTCACCTACAGCGGCATCATCATCGTGGTCTCATCGCTGGTCTTTGACGTGGTATGGACAGACTGACCACGATCGGCGTCGTACTGGTTGGTGTCCTGCTGGCCTCGTGCGCAACCCCGCTGAAGGCTCCGCCCTATCCCGATACGCTGTTCTCCCTGCGCAAGCACCCCGTTGTGGGCATTATCGGAGACACCCAGCGGACCGGCTTTGTGGAAGTCTGGCGCGAACGCAACAACCCACAGCGCGAGGCCCTGCTGCGACAGATCGCCCGCGAGCGTCCGGACGCGCTGCTCCACCTAGGCGACATGGTCTTTTACGGTTCGTATGAAGACGATTGGAGGTACTTCGACGACGTGATGAGCCCCCTTCGCAGCGCCGGTATCCCGATCTATCCGGTGCTGGGCAATCACGAGTACTTCGGCACCGATGCCACCATGCTGGACTATGTGCGCGAGCGTTTTCCGGACCTGAAGGATCTGTGGTACGTGAAGGTGATCGACTCCGTGGCCTATGTGATGCTGAACACCAACTACCGAGACATCGGCATGCACGAGATGTCTCGGCAGTGGGTGTGGTACGTGCATCAGATGGACATGCTCAAGCGGGACCCGAGTGTGCTGTTCATCGTGGTGCTGGGCCATCATCCGCCCTATACGAACAGTACGGTGGTAGACGACGAGGATCTGCTGCAGCAGTACTTTGTGCCGGCCTACATGCTGAATCCCAAGGCGGCCGTGTGGTTCAGTGGACACAGCCATGCCTACGAACACTTCTTCAAGGACCTGAAACATTTCGTGGTCAGCGGGGGAGGGGGCGGTCCACGGCAACGCATGCTCACCAAGGAATACCAACAGCACCTGGACATGTACGATGGCGAGATGCTGCGGCCATTCCACTACTGTACGGTGGAACGCAGAGACAGCGTGCTGCACATCACGATGCGTCCACTGCGCTTGCGCGGTGTGACACCGGCCCGCGCCGACTCGTTTGCCATAGCGCTTCCTGCCACCACGGCGTATCTTCAGCCATGATGCGGCATGTGATCATCCGGTGTGTGGCATTCCTGGCGGCGGTACTGGGCACCCATGCCCAGGAGGCTGGCCTGCCGGTGCCTGCCGATACCGTCTACGACGAACGTCACTACGTGATCTCTCCACGTCCGCTCTATCGATTTCGCATGAGTGGTTCGGCCGGACTTTCCTTGGCCGTGCTACCTCAGCCCCTTACCGAGTATCCCACACCGGCACCCATGGTGGACCTGCGATTCAAGCTCAGTCTGCCGCTCGGGCTGGCCGGATATGGACGCCTGGGGTCGAACCTGGCCACCAGTCTTGCCCAAGGCGGCGGCCTGTACGGGATCCCCTTGGGTCCGCTGACCATTGCGCCAGGCTATTCGGTCGCCTTTGTCTACGGCAACATCACCTACGTGGACGGATTCAATACCACGCAGAAGCGATGGATCAACTATCCGATGGTCTCGGCCTCGTGGCGCTTTCCTAAAGCGTCGCTCACGGCTCGTCTGGAGGCCGAATTCACCACGTCCGTGATCTCCGAGATCGAAGGCCAACCCACCGGCGGTGATCGCAACCTGTGGACGGGCGGCGCGCTGACCATTGCCTTCGAGCAGCCGTTCTTTGCCGACCGACACCTGCTACTGGGCATCACGTTGCAGTCATCATCCGACCCGTATCAGGCCTGGTTCCTCTACAATCAGTTCAAGGACCGCCTGTTCAGTTCCGAATTTTTCATTGGGTTCATTCTGTGAAGGGGCTTGCCACCATCATCGTGATGCTGTTGGCCGCCGGCTGCGTGGCTAACCTCGAGCCCGTCTTCGAGCCCGTGGTCGATCGCGGGCCGATCGCGGGGACCACGCCCTTGGACACCGGCTCGAATCGCGCGCTGGTGGATGGTGTGTACGAAGTGGATGCCAACGAAAGCACGGTGACGCGGTTCGGACAACTGATCTCCGTACGCCTGGCGCCAAACACGCAGGTGAACATGTATGCTACGCAGGGCGTTACCTACTTCACACTCGAAGGTGGGACGCGGAACGACTCGGCCATCTTCGTGGGGTCGTGGCGAGGCGTGCAGGGTCCGGCAGCCGGAAGCCTGACCATGGTTGTACTCCCATCCGAAGGAGGAAGCGAGTTGGCGAGCGGCGGCACCAAGGGCGACCTGGTGCTACGCTGCGTGGTACGGACCGGAAACGGTCCCGGAGAGCGACTCGTGCTGCGACGAACAGCAAAACTCAATGAGGATCTCAAGGACTTCCAGATCATCGCCCATCGAGGGGGTGGTCGAAACTCCGAGCGGCTGGGTGTGAGCGAGAACTCGTTGCCCATGTTGCGTCTTGCCCAGCAGCTTGGTTCCACCGCGGTGGAGATCGATGTGGTTTCCACCAAGGATGGCATACCGATCGTGTTCCACGATCCAACGTTCACACCACGAACCGTGATGGGGTCCTACATCATCGGCGATGTGACCAACTACACGTTCGAGCAGCTACGACAGTATGCCCGGTTGCTGAATGGCGAGGTGATCCCCACGCTGGAAGAGGCGCTGGACGTGATCATTCGCGAGACCGATCTCCAGATGGTGTGGCTGGATGTGAAGGATGCCTCGATCACGGATCGCATCCTGGAGATCCAACGGCAAAAGGCGTCTGAAGCAGACGCATTGCGACGCAACGTGCGGTTGTTGTTCGGTATCCCGGATACGGACGTGCTTCGCCGGTATCGCAATAGTCCACTGCGCGGCCAGGTAGAGGTGTTGTGCGAACTCTCTCCAGACGATGCCTCTGACGTTGATGCGGCCGTGTGGGCTCCGCGATTCACCGCTGGTATCCAGCGCGGTCAGGCCGAGCGCATGCACGACGAAGGTCGGGACGTGTACGTCTGGACGCTGGACGACCCGGCCTTCATCGAACAGTTCCTGGCCGAGCGGTACAAAGGCAAGCCATTGTACACGGGCATCCTGACGAATTACCCCACGCTGCTGGCGTCGCGATTCTATACCATCAAGGTGAAGCCATGAAGGGTCCATGGGTTCACGGTTATGGGTGCTGCTGTATGATGGTGTTGTTCGCCGTGACCTTGATGTCTGCGCCAGTATTCAGTCAACAGCAACAGCAACAGCAACAGCAACAGCAACAGCAACAGCCAACAGCAACAGCAACAGCAGCCGACTCATTGTATCGTGTGGAGTTGCACCTGATCGGCGGTTTTGGCGGCACCAAGTACACCGAGCCCCCTTCCATCTTCTCGGAGCGGGAGGTGTTCTTTGGCTACAACGTGAATGCCAGACTGATGTGGCATCCCGACCACCTGTTAAGTATCGGCGTGATGAGCGGGTATCAGGTGTTCTCCCGCGAAGGGTTTCAGGCTAGTGAGCACGACGGATTGGAGAACGACCTGTCGTTGGAGCTGAGCAGTGTGCCGATCCATCTGGCATTCGAGGTGCGTCCGCTGAACATCCGTTTCGGCGCCGGGATCGGAGTATATCTCTTGCTGTCGCAGATGCAGGAGCAGGGCCAGATCACGCATAGTTGGGATGTGGCCTATGGTGGATCGGCCTGGGTTGGGTATGCCTTCGAGCCGATTCCGCGGCTGCGGGTGGGTCCGGACCTTGTACTGCAAGTCTTGAGTGATCGTGGGATCGCCAATCTTTCGGCGATGATCACTGTGCAGTATGATCTGATCGTGTATTGAGTGAAACATGTGCGTAGAGGCGGGTCGCCTCGGGAGTGACTCATGTCAACAAGCAACAACCACGAGCGGAACTCGCCGCTGGAGATGACGGCGGAGGCGTTCCGTACCACCGGACATGATCTGGTCGATCAGATCGCCGATCTTCTGGATGGCCTTCGGAATCGTCCCGTTACGCCTGGCGAGCCCCCTACCATGATCAGGGTGGCGATCGGAGAGCGTGGGCTTCCGGCACACGGAGTGTCCGCATCGGAAGCAATGGCGGGCCTGCCGGACCTATTGTTCGACCATTCGTTGTTCAATGGTCATCCCCGCTTCTGGGGATATATCACCTCCAGTGCGGCTCCGATCGGAGCACTGGCCGACATGCTGGCCGCGGCTGTGAACCCCAATGTTGGTGGTGCGGTGCTGTCGCCCCTGGCCAGCGAGATCGAAGCGCAGACCATCCGGTGGTTAGCCGAGTTGCTGGGGTATCCCACAACGTGCGGCGGGATCCTGGTGAGCGGCGGCAACATGGCCAACTTCGTGGCCTTCCTTGCCGGACGACAGGCGAAGGCTCCGTGGGACATCAAGACGCACGGTGTGGTGGATCATGGACGTCATCTGATCACCTACGTGTCGGCTGAGACACATACCTGGATCGACAAAGCCGCCGAACTGTTCGGGCAGGGTCGGGAGAGTGTTCGCTGGATCCCGGTGGACGATGACCTCCGGATGCGGGTGGACCTGTTACGAGACCAGATCGAGCAGGACCGTGCCGATGGACACGTGCCGATCATGGTTGTTGGAGCGGCGGGAACTGTCGGTACCGGTGTTGTTGACCCACTGCCAGAGATCGCTGCACTATGCAGGGAGATGGACCTGTGGTTCCACGTGGACGGAGCCTATGGGGCTCCTGCCATCCTGAGCGCCGACGCGCCAACAGAACTGTTGGCCATGCGAGAAGCAGACTCGATCGCCATGGATCCGCACAAGTGGCTGTACGCTCCACTTGAAGCAGGTTGTACGCTGGTGCGCGACCCCAACCACCTGTTGGCTGCCTACAGCCATCATCCGGTGTATTACAAGTTCGACGAAGTGTCGGACCAACCTGCTGTGAACTTCTACGAATACGGACTTCAGAACTCTCGAGGCTTTCGGGCGCTCAAGGTGTGGTTGGGTCTGCAGCAGGCCGGACGTGATGGGATGGCGCAGATGGTATCGGACGACATTCGACTTTCACGCGCCATGCACGAGGCGCTGGACGCCCATCCGGAGTTTGAGGTGTGGACGCAGCATTTGAGCATCAGTACGTTCCGATACGTGCCGCCGGAGATCAAGCCAGGAACTCCTGATGCCAACGACTATCTGAACGCGCTGAACGAACAGCTGCTCGAACGCCTGCAGTCCGAAGGCGAGGTCTTTGTGTCCAACCACGTGATCAACGGTCAGTATCTCCTCAGAGCCTGTATCGTGAACTTTCGAACCACGATGGCCGATGTTCTGGCGCTGCCGGAGATCGTAGCGCGTGTGGGCCGTGAAGTGCACGCCGAGATGCGCTAACCTGCGGCGATCATCCGTGCGGCGATCTTACCAGAGCTCATCACGCCCGGGAGTCCTGCTCCCGGATGAGTGCCAGCGCCAACGAAGTACAGACCCTCGACGTCCTCGGACTTGTTGTGCGGACGCCACCAGGCGCTCTGGAAGAGCGTGGGTTCCACACTGAAGGCACTGCCCTTGAACGAATTCAGCGTGTCGCGGAAATGGATCGGGTCGATGTAGTGCTCCGTGACAATATGCTTCTGCAGGTCCGGCATGTACCGATCTTCCAGGTACTGCATGATCCGATCGCGATAGGTCTTGGCCATCGTCGTCCAGTCGGCATCGCCGTCCAGATGGGGGACAGGCGAGAGCACATACCAACTGTCGCAGCCCTCGGGAGCGAGTGATGGATCCGTTGCCGTTGGACGGTGCAGGTACAGCGAGAAGTCGTCCGACAGGTGCTTCTTTGTGAAGATGTCTTCTACCAGCCCCTTGTAGCGCGGTCCCATCAGGATCTCGTGATGCGCCATGTTCTCGTACTTCTTGTCGGTGCCGAAGTAGATCACGAACAGGCTCATCGAATACCGCAGGTTCTCGATGTGCTTGTTGGTATTGCGCTCGCGGTAGGGGGCTGGGACAAGTGTGCGGTAGGCCTGGGCAACGTCGCCATTGCACACCACGGTATCGGCATGGAGAGCGGAGCCATCCTTTAGCCTCACGCCACGGGCACGAGGCATGGCATCGGCATCTGCGTCGATCAGGATCTCGTCCACCTCGGCGGAGTACCGGATCGTGCCACCCATGTCCTGGAACAGGTCCGTGAGCCCCTTCACCAGAGCTCCCATGCCACCCTTGGCGAACCACACGCCCCACTCCTGTTCCAGCTTGTGGATCAGGGCGTAGATGCTGGTGGTCTGGAAGGGGTTGCCGCCCACGAGTAGCGGGTGGAAGCTGAACACCTGACGCAGGCGGTCGTCCTTGATGTATTTGTTCACGAAGCCGGCAACACTGCGGTCGCTGCGGAGGGTGACCAGATTCGGAGCCACCTTCAGCATGTCGGTCAGGTGCGTGAACGGTTGGTCGATCAGGTCGAAGCCGGCCTTGAAGATGGCCGCGGTCTTCTCGTAGAACCGCTCGTAGCCCTTCACGTCATCCGGATTGAATTGCCGGATCTGATCGATCACCTCTTCGCGCTTGCCGTTGTAGCGGAAGACGGAGCCGTCTTCGAAGCGGACGTTGTAGAACGGATCGATGGGAACGATCTGGACGTAGTCTTCGGTCTTCTTGCCCCCCAGCTCAAAGAGCTCGTGGATCAGCCACGGGGCGGTGATGATCGTTGGGCCGCCGTCAAAGACAAAGCCGTCCTGCTCGTACACATAGGCACGTCCACCCGGCTTGTCGCGCTTCTCCACGATCTGCACCTGAAAGCCTTTGGCCTGCAGGCGGATGGCGGCGGAGAGCCCACCGAAACCACTTCCAATGACGATGATCTTCATGCGGGCATCAAACGGTGGGTTCATGCGGCAGGTTCCCGGCAAGGGAAGAATGGGTGGTAGTAGTACGGCCCGATCGCCGTGTTTCTTCGCGGATCGCGTTGTTGGCAGCGATCCCTTCGGGTGAAACATACCCTCGTGAATGATCCAGATGCACGCAGCCGATCCGATAGCGTACCTGACGTCCGCGGATCCCCGCATTCTCCAGGCGCTCGCCCAATTCGCGATCTTCGCCACCGTAGACCATGCGTTCGTCAAAGCCGTTGGCCGCCCACAGCACGTTGCGCCACGTAGAGGCATTGTGGCCGTTCCACGTAGGGCGCGTGGTGGTCAGGGCATCCAGGCAACGTCCTACAGCCAGCGAACGCTGCAGCTTCAGCAAAGCACTGACCGCCGGCATGCCGTGCGCGCGCAGCCATGTTGGCGAGGTGGCCTGCCGAAGCCGCACGGGCTCCACGGTGATGTGCTCGCACACCGCCATGGGAAGCTTTACGTAGCCCCCTGACAGAAATCGATGCGGCGCTGCCAGCTGCAGATGTCGTTCCACAAAGGTGGGCGTTGGAATGCAATCGCCATCGGTAAAGATCACGTAGTCGCCTTCGGCCTTGGCCAATGCTGCATTCAGGATCCTGGTCTTGCGAAATCCTTGATCCTCGTGCCACACATGATCCAGCTGGAAGGGGGCTTGTTGCTGCATCGCCGTGATCACCGATCGGGTGTCCGCGCCCGAGCCGTCGTCGGCCACGATCACCTGGTCCGGATGCCGCGTCTGCACCAGAAATCCGGTCAGGACCAACTCCAGCCATCGCGGTTGGTTGTAGGTACTCAGGATCACGGTAGAACGCATGTACAAAGATGGCAGATGCATGAAAATCAATTAATCCCTCTGCGTTTCCACACTCCCTAACATTGCTCTTGCAGTGAGCGAATTGATCCTCATCATGCGCGGTGCGCTAACCTATCCGCTACGCCAGATCGGCGTGGGACGTGCGACACCCGAGGCCATCTCGACCCCGGCAGGGGAATCGGGCGGACGCCTTTATGCGCTGGACCTCGCACGATTTCTGGCCATGGTCTTCATGATGCAGGGCCACGTACTGGATGCCCTGGTCACCCGCGACGTGATCGTGACCACCGAGTTCCCCTGGAGTATCTGGCACCTGATCCGCGGCTTTACGGCTCCGATCTTTCTGATGGTGTCCGGTGCCGTACACGCCTTTGCCACCAAGCGGGATGAAGAGGGACGCGTACGAGAAGATGTGATCGCCAAACGTCTGCGGTGGGCCTTCACCATCATGGGCATCGGCTACTTCATGATGTTCCCTGCCGGAAGCGTGTGGGACTTCCCGTTCGTTGCCGAGTCCACCTGGCGCGGCTTCTGGGCGGTGAACATTCTGCAGCTGACGGGTGTGACCATGGTGTTGTTCGTGCTCACCATGGCCGGCACGAAGAGCGTGGCCCACATGGGACGCCGCGCACTCTGGGTTGCCGGATCCATCCTGCTGGTGAGCCCCTTGCTGCAGGCTGCCGGCAGCATGCCGTTCCTGCCGCTGTGGTTGAGCGACTACCTGACGGACGCCAACGGATCACTCTTTCCGATCTTCCCGTTCAGTGCCTATCTCTTTGTGGGTCTGGCCGTAGGCGCCAAGCTCCGCTCGATCCCCAAGGAGCAGCGCGACCGACGCATGAAGCGCGACGCCTGGCGCATCGGTGCGGTGATCCTTGCTCTGGCCCTTGGCGCGCATGCTGCGCTGCTCTGGCTGGGTGTGTCGCACGCCACACTCGAAGGGTCGATGAGCCTGACGCTGTTCTTCCGGCGCGTGGGCGTAGTGATGATGTTCTTCAGCCTGGCCGTGGTGATCCTGGAGCGCACCTGGCGCATGCGGGAAACGTGGGCCATGTTCGGTACCAAGTCCTTGTACATCTACGTGATCCACCTGGTGCTGCTGTTCGGCACGCCATGGATCTCCGGCATCGGCCGCACGCACTACCGCACAATGTCGCTTGAGTACGGCTTGCTGGCCGCCGGAGCGATCATCACGCTCACCCTCGCTGCTGCCTGGTCGTTCGACTGGTATGCGCGCCAACCCTGGGCCTCGCATTGGAGCAAACGGATCTCCTATGCCGTGTACGCAGCCGTAGCGCTGATCGTGTTGTTGTAGTGGCTAGCGTATAGCGCCTAGCGTTTAGCGTCTAGCGGTTAGTGTTTATCGGTTAGCGGTTAGACTTCAGTTGGTCACCAGGCGCTAGGCGCTAGGCGCTAGACGCTAGATACTAGACGCTAACCGCTAGCCGCTAGCCGCTAGACGCTGCTCTTCAAAACCCTCTCTTCAGCTTGCCGGCCAATCGATCGCCGAGAGCCAGGCGCGCTTCGGGTGTGAGCAGACCCAGGCCGATCATGCTCTGACGGAAGGTGTAGGCCTTGTCCAGCGGGAAGGAGCGTTGCTCCAATACCCACGCCAGAAAGATGCCGTCGCTGATGCCGGTTTCGAGCTGCGCAAAGGCCGCAGCATCCATGTCGGCGAACCAACCGGCTTCGACCAATTGGCGGGCCAGGTCTGCACCAAGGTCGCGCAGAAAGTGCCGGGTGCGATTCACTCGGGCCAGAAAGGCCGGGTTACTGGTGCGCAGGGCATGGGCCCAGAACTCCAGCAGTAAGGGGGCTTGTTCGGCACGTGACTGGTAGAACTCCACGGCACTGTCTCGTATGGCATCCACTTTGCTGATCGGATCGGTTGCCGCGGCCACGCGGGATTCGATCACGGCCTCGTAGGCACTCATCCAGGCATCGTACACGGCCAGAAAGAGCTCTTCCTTGGTGCGGAAGTATTCGTACACCGTGCCTTTGCCGATCCCGGCAGCATTGGCGATCTCCTGGATCTTGGTAGCATGATATCCCGTGCGCGAGAACACATCCGCGGCGCAGCGGATGATGTCCTGACGCTTGGCAACCTTGTCGACGGAGATCGGCATTACAACAGTTTCTCCAGTGCTTCCGCAAACGCCTTCACGTGATCGTCCTTTCCGGAACCCCAGGTGTGCAATCGCACCACACCCTCGGCATCAATGTACAACACATTGGGCAGTCCGTCGCGCACACGATAGTAGTCGCATACTCGCCCCTTCCAGTCCAACAGGATGGAGTTCTTGTAGGATTCGCGAAACCGATCACGGAGTGTGCTTTGCAGTGTGGATTGCATGAAGGATGGAGATTCCTGCGTCAGGCTTAGGTCGGCGATCGCCACGAACTGTACCCGGTCCTTGAACCGCTCCGTGAGCGGCAGCGTCCACGCCTCCAGATAATCCGATCCTTTCCAGTCGCTGACCACCACCACCGTAGGCTTTCCCTGCCAGTGGTCCTTCCAGACCCATCGCTGCTGATACTGGTCTTCCAACGTGAACCGAGCAGCCTTTAACCCGATAGCCTTCGGCTCGTCCGCCGATACCACTGTACCTGCAGCGACGAGCAGCGTCAGCAACGACAGAACCACCCAACGCTTGAACATTTGAACATTTGAACGTTTGAACATGCTCAGGTCAACACTTAACGACGTTCCAACATTCCCTCATCAGTCCATTAGAACATTAGTGCATGAGTGCATCAGTGCATTACGACTTCGCCTTCATCATCTTCTCGTGATCCTTCAGGAAGGAGGCTAGCCCGGCATCCGTCAGGGGATGCTGCATGGACTGCATCAGCACCTTGTAGGGGACCGTGGCGATGTGAGCACCGGCGCGGGCCACACCGAGCAGGTGAATGGGGTGGCGGATGGAAGCCGCAATGATCAGGGCTTCCAGATCGTGCATGTCCCAGATCTCCACGGTGTCTTCTATGGCCTGCATGGCATCAGTGCCCATATCATCCAGCCGTCCGAGGAACAGGCTCACGTAGGTCGCACCGGCGTTGGCGGCGATCAGCGCCTGCAGTGCGGTAAAGAGCAGCGTGACGTTGGTCGGGATGCCCTGGCGCGACAGTTCGCTGACGGCCGTTAGACCTGCCGGGATAAAAGGGATCTTGATGGTGGCTTCCGGGAACCACTTCAGGATCTCGTCGGCTTCGCGCAGCATGCCATCGGTATCGGTGCTGATCACCTCCACGCTGGTATGTCCACCAACGCTCTTGTGGATGTCCAGGAGCAGGTCCTTGATGTCGAGCGACGGGTCTTCCTTGGCCAGCAACGACGGGTTGGTGGTCACACCGCTGATGAATCCCAGCGATGCTGCATGCTTGATGTCGGCCAGATTGGCACTATCGACGTAGAGTTCCATGAGTGGCTCCTTTGGTGTTCAGAGCCACTAAACTACGACTCCTCGCGGCCAAGCACCTTTACGGCCGGGATCTCGCGCAGCAACTGGTGGAAGAACAGCAGGTTCAGCACTCCTTCAAGAGCTTCTTCCACGTCGGCATTCCAGGCCCACGAGATGGTGCCCTGGCGCGCCATGGACGCATCCTCCAGCGGCTCGTGCACGGCCACATCGTCCAACGGCTCCTGAGCCATGTGCCGTACGGCCTGGCCCACCTTGTCCAGGTCGGCCTCTACGCGGCACGCCCACACAGCAACCGGCAAAGGCATCTCGGCCGCATCGAACCACTCTTCGCTCACGTCCAGCGCTGCGGGCGGATCCTGCTCCGTGTTGATGTCGATCATACAGTCGGCCGGAGCCCCTTTCGAGATGGCTTGAAGGGGGCTTGCCGGTGCTTCGAATTTTTCGCGCATCATCAGGCTGCCGATGATGGGCAGAAAGGCCTGCGGCTGACGCGAGCCCATGGAGCGGATCTCTTCGATGTGGTCCTTGAAGCGGATCCCGGCCACGTTGGTGTAGTCCGTAAGCACCATGCACGGACCCGGAATGATGCGCAGGTCCACCTTGCCCACGCCGGCGCCGTAGCCCAGGGGACTTACCAGCGCCAGATCCACCAGGTGATTGACCAGCATGGTGCCGGCACGTTCTTCGGGGACCACCTGCAGGTCCCAGCCATGGGCGGCACACACATCGGCGGCACGAGCAACTAAGGGCCGCAGGTAGGCGGCATCGGGAATGGCAACCTTCATGGGTGCAAGTTACGGCAACTGGCGGACGGCCTCGTACAGGGCAATGCCGGTGGCCACGGCCACGTTCAGCGAGTGCTTCACGCCGAACATCGGGATCTGCACGGCGCCGTGGCAGGCCTGCAGGACCTCGGCGCTCACACCGGTCAGCTCGTTGCCCACCACCAGGCAGAGGGGATAGTGGTGTGCTGCGAGCGACGCCATCGGAAGAGCGTCGTGGGCCAGTTCCAGGGCCAGCACGGTCCACCCGGCATCGGCGCGCTCCCGCACGGCATCGACGGCCGAAGCGCTGGACGTCCACGGAACACTGAGGTCGGCTCCCAACGCCGTCTTGGCGATCTCCTTGCGCGGCGGCGTGGGTGTGAATCCGGTCAGGATCAGCTCCTGCACCAGAAAAGCATCGGCACTGCGGAAGATGCTTCCTACGTTATAGAGACTGCGAATGTCTTCGAGGATCACGGCGATCGGATGTCGCGGTACCTGGTGCACCTGTTCGTCGGACAGTCGCTGCGCCAGCAATTCCTCATAGGTCAGTTTTCTCACACGACGAATATCGTACTTTACACGTCCGATGAAACGCCGCACCTTTCTGACGACCACCCTTCTGGCCGCCCTGGGCGGACGTACCGTTGCACGCGCAGCGGGCGGATGCACGGTCGAAGGAGCACCTGCGACGCAGGCTGCCGTTGGACCGGGATCCGTGCTGGCCGACCAGCTGTATCTGATCGGCGACTGGGGATCGAGGTCCAAGACCCAACGAACGGTAGCCGAAGCCATGGGTGCTCTGGCGCTGCAGGACGGCAGCCCCCTTCGCATCATCAGCGTGGGCGACAACATCTACCCGAATGGCGTGGACTCGGTGGACGACCCGTTGTGGACGTCGACCTTCGAAGATGTGTACACCCAGGTCGGTATCAAGGATGTACCGTGGGTTGCCGTGCTTGGTAACCACGACTACCGAAAAAGCATTTCTGCGCAGATCGCGTATTCCAAGAAGAACCCCAGGTGGATCATGCCGTCGCAGTACTTCGTGCAGACGCTCACCGGCACCAGTGGCGCCACGGTTGCGCTGATCTGCCTGGACACGCAGATGCTGCTGCAGAAGAAGACCGGCTGGAAGGATCAGCTGGCCTGGCTGGAACAGTCCATGGCCGAACAGGCATCGGCCACCTGGAAGATCGTGGTCGGACACCACCCGATGCGCTCATACGGCCACTATGGCGATCAGGACTGGATGCTCAAACAAGTGCGCCCCTTGATGAAGGGGGCTGACCTGTACGCCTGCGGACACGATCATGATCTGCAGATCATCGGTCATCCCGAAGATGGCTTCCACTGCATTGTAACCGGAGCCGGGGGAGGTTGTCGTAGTACCCGTTGGGGCACACGTACCATAGCGGCCGCCACCAATGGCGGATTCGTTCGCCTGGATTTCGATCAACAGTTGATGAACCTGGCGCTCATCTCGGCCAACGGTGCCGTGGTGGGCCGCCACGCCATCCCAGCCTAGGCCTGTTCATGCGCGCGTTCCTGGTAGCTATCCTGACCCTGCTGATCGTTCTTCCGGTTTCCGGACAGGACGACGTCCCGGATAGTCGTGGAACGGACTTCTGGTTCACCTTTCTGCCCAACTTTCACAACGGGATCGACGAGCTGCCCACCGATGTGGCGCAGCAGTTGGAGCACGAGCTGTACATCTACATTGGCTCCGAAGTGCCCACCTCCGGCACCATCACGATGACCGATCAGAACGGGGCGGTGCGGACCGTGTCGTTCATCATCTCCGACCCTACAAAGCTGTACGAGTTCCGGACCTTCTTCCTGCCGTATGAATTGCGCGGCTGCAATTATCACGGCACGTTGGACTACCTGAACATGCAGAACGAGAAGCCGGCACCGCAGTCGTTCCATGTGCAGTCCACCGACGATGTCTCGGTCTACGCACTGAACCAGGGCCGTCTCACGAGCGAAGCCTTCATGGTGCTCCCAACGGACGCGTTGGGAGACGATTACGTGATCATGTCGTACACTTCCGATATCCGGATCGACGGACCGTCGGGCGTGGTCAACGGCGGATCGACGCCGACGGAATTCGCCGTGGTTGCCACCGAAGACAGTACGGTGGTCGAGATCATCCCCACGGCAACCACGTTCAAGTCGCAACCCGGCGAACGTCAGTCCGTGTTGCTCAATCAGGGTGAAAGCTATCTGGTGCAGGCCCACCCCGAAGCAGAATTTGAGAGTGATCTCACTGGTTCCGTGGTCTCGGCCACGCGGCCCGTGGCGGTGTTCAGCGGACATCAGCGCGCCCTGATCCCCATCGAGTTGCAGGGAGTGCTGGGCTCGCGCGACTGTCTGGTGGAGCAGATGAATCCGATCCGCACCTGGGGTAAAACGGCCTTTGTGATCCCGTTCGCGCAGTCGAGCGACGAACTTCCACGCGGCACCGATCTGTACCGCGTGGTCTCGGCCTTTGATTCCACGGTGGTCTTCGTGGACGGTATCGAGACCACCATCCTGGATGAAGGTCAGTTCTACCAGGCAGAGCTCACCCAGCCCCATCACATCACCACGTCGCGTCCGGCCATGGTCGGGATGTACAAGAAGACCTCCGGTTCGGCGAGTGGCCTGGACTCGCGCTACGGTGATCCCTTCATGATGCTCGTCCCTCCGCCCGAACAGTTCCTGAACGCCTATCGATTTGTGAATGTGCAGGCCAATCAGTTTTCGATCATCGGCGGCATTCCACAGCCCATCAACACGATCTACAAGGAGCAGTGGCTGAACGTGGTGATCACCACACAGGACGCCGCGTCGCTCCGACTCGATGGCCAGCCCCTTACCGCCACCTTCCGACCGATCGGCACCACGGGCTATTCCTATGCCCAGGTGCGCATGACGGACGGTGTGCACGGCATCACGGCCGATACCATCTTCGGCATCTACGTGTATGGTTTCGGCGAAGCCAATTCCTACGGCTACATCGGTGGTATGGCGTTCCGTCCGCTGGACGTGTTCCCACCCTCCGTCAAGGGCAGCGTTACGTGTGGCGTGCTGAAGGGGGCTGTGACCGATTCGCTCCGCGGCGACACGCGGATCAAGAGTGTGTCGGTGGTGCCGGGTTCGGATGTGAACACGCTCTTTACGCTGGCATCCTTCTCTCCGCCGCAAGCCGTGGTGGGCTTCGAGGTGGCATTGGTGGATCCGCTGCTTGACGGCCAGATCACGATAGCGGCAACGGACCATGTCCAACAGCGCACCACCAGCACACTGCTGATCCCGGGCTTTACGGTTGGCGTTGTTGGCCGAGATGCCGACCCGCTTCCCGAAACCCGCTCCCGCATCATCCCGATCGGACAGAACCGCTGCGACACCGTGACGCTGCAGAACTACGGTCGCTTTCCGCGCACCATCACGTCCATGCGCACCACCGGCAAGGGTACCATCACCGAACCACCGCTGCCGGTAACGCTGCCACCCGGCATGATGGTGGATGTGATCGTGTGCCGTACCAGCGACTCGGCCGGCATCGAACGGGATACGCTCATCATCGGCGACACGTGTCTGGAACGCTCGGTGATGGCGGTGGAGATCGACGTCCGCGACGATCGGGAAGGCCCCGACGTGACCGGTGCCGTGGATCCCTGTTCGACCAGTGTGGTGGTGACCGTTGCCGACGACCGTCCCTTCGACTTTGGTCTGCGCAGTGTACGGGTGATGACCGAAGTGCTGCAGAACTGCACCGTGGAACAGCGCACCACAAGCGTTGCTCGGGAAACGTATCTGATCCAGATCACGGACCCCTTTCAGGATGCCGTGTATGGGTTCGAGGCGGTAGACTCGGCGGACAACCGTACGCAGACCATCGATACCATACCGGGCTTCACGCTGGCCATCAATGGCGAAGGGGGCTCGTTCTCCAGTCGCTCCATGAGCGAGGTCACTCTCGGGTCCGTTCGCTGCGATACGATCACCTTGACGAATTACGGGTCGCGTCCACAGGTCCTTCGCGACGTGCTCGTGGCCGGAAACGTTCGGTTCTCGGTACCGCAGCATCAGTTTGCCATCGTGGTACCGCCGGGCGGCTCGGCCCCACTTGTGGTGTGTTACGAGCCACGGGACGCCGACGAAGATCCGGATCTGGACACCTTGATCTTCCTGCATGGCTGTGCCGACAAGCGCCTGGAGGTGTCCGCCAACGGTTCACCGGTGGTGTTCCAGGGCCTTACCCGTTGTGACGTCCCTGTCGAACTGAACGTCGAGCGCCTCAGCAGCACCCTTACCGTTATGCCCCAACCCGCCACCGACGTCCTCACGTTGGTACTTGGCCAGGCGTCTACCAGCATCCACGTCCGCCTGGTAGACCTGCAAGGGGCCGACGTGCTTGCCGCCTCCTGGACCGGCGATCCCACGCGCTCCGTGCGCCTGGACCTAAGCCCCGTTGCCAGCGGCACCTACGGTCTGGTGGTCCGGTCCGACACCGGAACCGCCCGCACCATCGTGGTGGTTGAGTAGACGTCTACAGGGGCCACACTTCAGTCCCCTTCCATCCGTCTGCCCCCCGGTAAAAACCGTAGATTTGCCGTTCACGCTCACTTCCTGCCATGCGTATGAAGACCTCCACCTCGCGACTGATCCTGTTCGTGCTGGGCGCTGTAGCCCTCGGCGTCGGACTGGGCATGTATGTCCAACCGGCCGTTAGCGGAGACTCCGTCTTCGAACAGGTCCGCAAGTTCAACGAAGTGCTCAGTAACTCCGTGAAGAACTATGTGGACGAGGTCGATACCCAGGCCCTGACCGAAGCGGCCATCCGCGGTATGCTCGAAGAATTGGACCCGCACTCGGTCTATATCTCGGCCAAGGAAATGGAACGCGTCGAAGAGGACTTCAAGGGCTCCTTTGAAGGCATCGGCGTGGAGTTCGATATCGTGAGCGATACGATCACGATCGTCTCGCCGATCACGGGTGGTCCGAGCGACGCTCTGGGTATCCTGGCGGGCGACAAGATCGTGCGGATCGATGACTCGGTGGCCGTAGGTCTTACCCGCTCGGACGTTCCCAAGAAACTCCGCGGCGAGAAAGGCACCCGCGTAAAGGTGCATATCAAGCGCTCGGGTGAGAAGGACCTGCTGGTCTTCGACATCACGCGCGACAAGATCCCGCTCTACTCCGTGGATGCCCACTTCATGATCGAAGGCACGGACGTAGGCTACATCACCATCAACCGTTTCATGGCCACCACGCACGAAGAAGTGGTGAACGCCGCTCGCGACCTCAAGTCGCAAGGCATGAAGAAGCTGCTGCTCGACCTCCGCAACAACCCAGGCGGCTATCTGGACCAGGCGTTCCGCGTGGCCGATGAGTTCGTTCCGTCGGGCAAGAAGATCGTGTACACCAAGGGACGCCGCGCCGAGTTCGACGAAGCGTTCTGGGGTACCGGCCGTGGTGAACTCGAAGACATCCCGCTGGTGGTAATGATCAACGGCGGATCGGCCTCGGCCTCCGAGATCGTGTCCGGCGCCATCCAGGATCTCGACCGCGGCATCGTGGTCGGTCAGACGTCCTTTGGTAAGGGGCTGGTCCAGCGTCAGTACCCGCTGGGCGACGGTTCGGCATACCGCCTGACCATCTCCAAGTACTTCACGCCGTCGGGTCGCCTGATCCAGCGTCCGTACGACGACAAGGAGAAGTACTACTCCGGCGAAGGACGCGTGGAAGGCGACGAAGGCAACAACATCGATCACGAGAAGGATCTCGACGATTCCGTGGAGACCCGTCCGAAGTTCAGCACCGCTGGTGGCCGCACGGTATACGGCGGCGGCGGCATTACGCCGGACTACATCGTCAAGGCCGACACCATCGGCTTCCTTGCTCGCAAGCTGCGCGCCAAGAACCTATACTGGAAAACGGCCGATGCCATCATGAAGCAGCGCGGACAGCAGCTGCGTACCACCTTTGGCGATCAACTGGGCAAGTTCCTGCGGGAATATGCCACGTCGGATGCCGACATCGATGTGCTGAAGCGACTCGCCAAGGAAGAAGAGATCGAGTGGAAGGACGACGAGTACCGTCAGGACGAGGAGTTCCTCCGCACGGTGATCAAGGCCTATGTGGGCCGCAACATCTTTAACAACAACGGCTACTCTGCCACCATCCTGGGTATCGATAATCAGGCGAAGAAAGCCCTGCAGCTCTTCCCCGAAGCATCGAAGATCGCCCGTCTCCAGTAATTCCGGTCGACCAACACCAAGCACGCATGTTCAAGCCCCTTGCCATCATCCTTGCCTGTCTGCTGACCGGCGCCTCGCTCGCCCATACGGCCGACAACGGCATGATCTATCCCGGTGAAGAACTCACCTACCGTGTGTCGTATCTGAACATCACGCTGGGAACGATCAAGACCCTGGTCGAACCCTATACCACGCTCAACGGAAAGCGCGTGGCCAAGGTGAAGATCTGGATCGACTCGCACCCGAATATTCCGTTCGTGAGCCTGCACTCGGTCTACCAGAGCTGGATGGACGAGTCGGCAACGTACTCGTATCAGTTCCAGGCCAACACGGCCGTGGAAGACGGCAAGTGGGAGTTCGATCAGTACACGTTCGACTACGACAAGCTGACGGCCACGCTGGAAAAGTGGCGAGACAAGCAGAAGGTGAACAGCAAGACCGTGGAGATCAAGAAGCGTCAGAACGACGGCAGCTCGCTGCTGTTCGCGGCCCGTTCCATGCTGTATAGCAAGAAGAGCTACAGGATCCCGACGGTGATCATGGACGAGATCGTGTCCACCGTGGTGAACTTTCAGGGCTCGGTGGGCGAGAGCGACATTGATGCCGTGGATTACCCGGTGCGCACCGTGTACCTGAACGGCGATGCGAACTGGACGGGCATCTACGGCCTTACCGGCCGATTCGAAGGCTGGTTCTCGGACGACGAAGCCCGGATCCCGATCCGCGCCAAGATGAATCTGTATGTGGGCTCGGTCACCATCGAGCTGCAATCCTGGAAACGCGGTACCTGGCAGCCGCCCAAGGCTCGCTAGGCGGCGGATGCAGGCTTCCGACATGTCCACGACCATTGTGATCGACGGCGGCGGCACCTCCACAGGTGTCGCCGTTGTGCATTCCGGCCAGATCCTTGCCCGCACGCAACTGGCATCGTTCAAGCCCGGTCCGGCCTCCGATCACACGGCCGATCTGTGCCGCGCCCTTGGCAGCTGGCTGGCTCAGCGATCGCCCGAAGCTTTGCGTCCGCGCTACGTGCTCATCGGCATGTCCGGCGTATGGGGAGACCACGAATCGCAGCGCTACCTGAACGCCTTTACCGATGCGTGGATGACGTACGTAGACCCCACCGTGCCGCGCACGTCCGTGGTCAGTGATGTGGCACTCGTACACCTGGCGGCCTTTGGCACCGCCGAAGGCATCGTGCTGATCGCCGGTACGGGCAGCATTGCCGTGGCACGCACAGCCGATGGTACCGAGATCCGCTGCGGCGGATGGGGGCCTCGCATCGATGATGCCGGTGCCGGTTTCTGGATCGGACGCCAGGCCCTGCGCGCCGTGGCCCACATGCTGGATGGGCAGGGGGCTTCCACGCTCCTGATCCGTCCGGTAGCTGCCTACCTCCGCACCGATCCTGCCGATCTCGATCGCATTGCCGCTGCACTACGGTCGGCCTCCATCGATCGCTGTGCCCGCCTGGCCGAAGCCGTGCTCACGTATGCCGACGAAGGCGATACTGTGGCGGCGGAGATCCGTGAGCACGCTGTGGCATCCCTTGCGGCGTTGATCCCGCCCATCGATGCGAAGGTGGGCAAGCCCCTTGCCATCATGCTGCATGGATCACTCTTTCGTCACGAAGGATTTCAGCAGCTGCTGATGCAACGCCTGCGGGCCGAGCACGCGTCAAGACACGTAGAGTTCCTTCCCGACGTGATCGAAGCCGTAGCCGCAACGCTCACCACCTCGACCGACTAACGCACAGCGGGCTCGAGAAACCGCAGACCTGCGCCACGACTGGAGAGCCGCACCTGCACACCGAATGGCAGCGTGAGCTTCTGCGGTTCGTGACCGTACATCAACTCCGAGATCACCGGACCGTTCACGGCCGGTGCGATCTCGGCCAGCACGTCTTCTACCGGACGATGCGGTGTGGAACCGGCGGGGCGTCCGGACTGCGACCACTGTCCCGTGATCAGTCCGTTCACGGCACCCAACACGCCCGCCTGCCGCAGATGCTGTAGCATCCGATCCACGCGATACGTTTCCTCGCCAACGTCTTCAAGTACCAGAATGCGGTCCTTGGAAGGGGGCTGGTACGGTGTACCCAACAGCGTGACGAACACGCTCAGATTGCCACCGATCAGGCGTCCCTCAGCCGTGCCACGCTGCACGGTGGTGGTCGGCCAGGGTTGCCGGATCGGGCCGAGTGGCCGCGGACTGCAGAGCGCGCGCCAGAACCATTCTTCGGTGTGGGGATCGATCCGGTCGGCCATGTCCACGCTTGGCAGCGCCCCGCTGAACGTCACCAGCCCGATCTTGCGCCAGAGTGCCATCTGCAGCGCCGTGATATCGCTGAAGCCAACCAGCAGCATCCGTCTCCGCGCCAGCGCGCGGTAATCCAGGCGGTCCAGCAGGCGGGCGCTACCATAGCCCCCTCGCGAACAGAACACCGCATCGATCCGCGGATCGGTCATCATGGCCATCACGTCGGCCGCGCGATCAACGTCGGTCCCGGCCAGATAGCCGCCGAACCGGTCGTGTACGTGCGGTGCCAGCACCACGGTATGCCCCAGCTGCTCCAGATAGCGGATGCCGCGCCGAAGTCGTTCCGGATCGCGCTGCGGCGATGCCGGTGCGATGATCCCGATGGTGGCTTTGCGGGGGAGGGGACGTGGTAGAAGTACGGCCATGGTACAAAATGGGGGTGGCGGGGTGTGGAAAACCAGGCGAAAATCTGTGGAGATTTCCACATAGGTGTGGATGACCCGGGGCAAATCGGTGGATAAGCAAATCGTAACGTACTGATTGATATTGACTTATGAGGACGTTTCCGTAGAATTGCGGAGTTGGCACGACTTTTGGGATAGCTGCCCACGATAGACCGCATGTTGGGAAGGGACACCATAGCGCGGATCATCCTGATCCTGGTGGCAGCAACGCTGCTGCCGCTTGCAGAGACCGGTGCGCAGACGCGCATTCGCGGTGTGGTGAACCAGTATGTCCAAGTGACCGACGTGGTCCCGTGCGACAGTCTGGTGCGCCTCGGCAACCCCACCGGCTTTCAGCCCGGTGACCGTGTGCTGTTGATCCAGATGAAGGGTGCCAGGATCAGTACTGCGGACGATCCCACCTACGGCACCATCGAAGACATTGCCGGCGCGGGATCGGCGGAGCTACTCACCATCAAGAGTGTGAGCGGCGAGGACGTGGTCTTTACCACCCGACTCGTTCATCGATACGACCCCAGCGGCAGTGTGCAGCTGGTGCGTGTTCCGGTGTATCAGGATGCGATCGTAGACAGCACCCTCACGGCACCGCCGTGGAATGGAACCACTGGCGGCGTGCTGGCCATCGAGGTTACCGGCAACCTTTACCTGCGTGCGGATCTCATGGCCGACGGACTCGGCTTCCGTGGCGGGATCGTGTCTCAGCCCGTAAGCCGCTGCAACATCCTATCCTACGTCATGAACTGGTCCTTTGGTCTTGCCGGCGGCAAGGGCGAAGGCATTGCCATCGGCCGGGTGTCCAACCAGGCGCTTGCCGGACGCGGTCCGCTCGCCAGCGGAGGCGGTGGTGGTAACGGCAACAACGGCGGCGGTGGCGGCGGAAGCAACGGCGGTGCCGGTGGCATGGGCGGCGATGCGAATCTGTATTGCTCACCCGACCTGATGGTAGGGGGCTTACCCGGCAAACCACTGGCAACGTATGCTCCGGACCAGCGCTTCTTTCTGGGTGGTGGCGGTGGTGGTGGACACCAGAACGACTTTCAGGGCACCAGTGGTGCCAATGGCGGTGGCATCATCCTGATCCGCGCCGGCCTGCTGCATGGCGAGAACCGACGCATCACTGCCAACGGCAATCACGTTTCCGACACAGCCAACATGGATGCCGCCGGCGGCGCCGGTGCCGGTGGAACGGTGATCCTGGATGTAGGTGCGGTGGTCACGCCGGTGACCGTTGCGGTTCATGGCGGCAATGGCGGCAGCGTGAAGCACTTGTACAACGCCCATGGTCCGGGTGGCGGTGGTGGTGGCGGTCTGGTGGTAATGACCGAACCCTTCCCGAACGTGACCATCGACGTGCTTGGCGGCGTACCCGGCACACACACCACGCCTTCGAACGAAGCCTATCGTCAGAACCGCAATGCGGCTATGGGTCAGCCGGGTTCCGTGATCACGGACTTTGTCTGGCAACGTCCACTCAGCGTCAAGCTGGACGCCTGGGGCGGCGGCCCGATCTGCGAAGGCGTTACCCAGGCCACCTTGAGTGCAACGCCGGGCTTCGACGAATATCTGTGGAGCAACGGCGAAACGAGTTCCACAATTACGGTAAGCACACCGGGCACATATTCGGTCACCGCCATCGATGCCGGCGGCTGTGCCCACACCGTTGGTGGACTGCAGGTCTGGTACAACACCACGGTGTTTACCATGCCAACCGAGGTGGATCTTGGAGCCGTAAGTCTGGAAGCTACCAAGCGGGTAGTGGTACCCGTACGCAACGAAGACGACGAAGACATCGTGCTGGAGCGCGTGATCGAGACGGCACACTTCCGCGTGGTGCAGCCCCTTTCCTTCCCGGTGGTGATCCCGGCTGGCAGAACTCTGCCGGTGACGGTGGAATTCTATGCCGAGTACGACCAGGAGTTCGCCGAAACGATGCGCTTTGTGTTCAGCGCTCCGTGTCCGGACTCCCAGGACGTGGTGATGAAGGCCATCGTGAGTCCGATCTGGGCTACGTTCCACGTGCCGGAGCTAACGGCATCCGTTGGTGACACAGCGTTCGAGATCCCGGTGTACGTAGACATCCGACCCGATACGGCGGTGCTGAACGCCACGCACCTGCGGATCTCCTTCAGCATGGACTCCAGGGTCTTCCATCCGTTGCGCGTGACGACCGGCAGGATCGTGACCAACATGATCGACCTGCTCACCAATCAGCGAACGCTGACCATCGAACTGGACTCGGTGGACCTTGCTGCGAACGACAACTACGTCACATCCATCGTGGGTTCGGTCCTGATGAGCACCATGCAGCAGACCACCATCGAACCCTTCGATGCCGAGTGGGTACGCGTGTGGCAGGTGCCGATCACGGACTATGCACCGGGCACGTTGCAGGTGGATCCGGCCTGTTATCAGAATGGGCGTCTGATCAAGCTCTTCACGCTACCGCGCATGATGATCGCTCCGAATCCTGCCAGCGAGAGCACTACGATCACAGCAGAGTTCTCGGTGCCCGGACGCTACGATTTACGCGTGGTGGACCCGCAAGGTATCGTGATGCAAGAACTGCGCTTCTTCCATCAGGAAGAACAGGACCGTACGCACAATGTGGTACTGCACACCGCCGAATGGCCATCGGGCATGTACCTGGTACACTTCTCCTCGCCGCTGGTAACGCACACGCAGCAGCTGGTGATCCAGCACTAGCGCGGAGAGACAGGCTTGATCTGCAGGTCCGGTCGTGCCTGCATCACGGCATCGATCTTGGCCATGGACTCGGCCGACGTCCAATCGGCATACACCGCGGGATCATCCATCAACTGCTCCATCAGCACATCCTGCTCGCGTCCGATACGCTGGGCTTCGCTGTACGGCACGTCGCTGCGGAAGGTCACCATGGTATAGAGCGGGATGAACTTGTGCGGATAGGTGTCGTGCAGATAGGCCTCGATCTTCTTGCGTCGGAGAAAGCGTTCGTCGGCCACCTTGTCTCGCATCTCCACAAAGTTGTCCAGTGCCAGGTCGGCAATAGCCTGTCCATCGGGCACACGGAACTGGTTATACAGACGCAGCGCCGCCGGCCAGTCATCGCCCGTGGCTTCAAGACAGTCCACCAGCACACGGCAGTCTTCGAATCCGCAATTCATGCCCTGTCCGTAGAACGGCACCACGGCATGCGCCGCATCGCCGATCAGGGCGATCCGATCGTTCAGGATCCATGGTGAACACTTGACCGTAACCAGCGAGCTTTCAGGGTTTTCGTCCCAATCGTCGTGGAACGACGGCATGTGTGGTAGCGCATCGGGGAAGTGCTCCTCGAAGAAGCGCTGCACGTCCTGCTGCGTTTGCAGTTCACTGAACGACGGCGAACCTTGATGAGCCAGAAAGAGGGTGACCGTGAAGCTGCCATCGATGTTTGGCAGAGCGATCATCATAAAGCTGCGGCGCGGCCAGATATGCAGGCAGTGACTATCTACTCGAAAGCCCCCTTCGGCCGTTGGCGGAAAATGGAGCTCCTTGTAGCTGTGGGGCAGATAGGCCTGGGCATAGTCGAATCGATCCGTGGTCTGCATGCGGCCGCGCACAGCGCTGAAGGCTCCGTCGGC
>JANJTN010000069.1 GCA_024711065.1 bacterium | reverse complement strand
AAACCGTCCCAACACGCCACACCCCGCCCCCATCCCCCATCCCCCATTCCCCATTCCCCTATCTTTGTGTGATGACACACGAACGCGACGACGCATCGCCGAAGAAGATCAACTATCAGTTGATGCGCCGGTTGTTGGGATTCCTCCGGCCGTACCGCTTGCCACTCCTTGGGGCCATCGTGCTCACGCTGAGCTCGTCTGCCTTAGGACCACTGCGGCCGTACCTGACCCGTATCGCGATCGACGATCATGTGGTCAAAGGCGACCTGGACGGATTGTGGCTGTACGTCGGCCTTATCGTCGGCTTTCTGATCCTGCAGGGGGCTCTGCAGTACATCTTGGCGATGGTGATGGCCTGGGTTGGTCAGCGCGTGCTGCTCGACATCCGTTCGCAACTGTACGGCCACGTGCAACGCCTGGCGTTGCGATTCTATGATACCACACCGGTTGGACGGATCGTGACGCGAGTGACCAGCGACGTCGAGGTCCTGAACGAGTTGTTTTCCTCAGGTGTGGTGATGATGATCTCCGACGTGATGATCATCATCTGGATCCTCTTCTTCATGTTCCAGACTTCGGCAACACTCACCCTGCTGACGATCGTGATCCTGCCGTTCCTGCTGATCGCTTCGTTCATCTTCCGGGCCAAGGTGCGGCGCGTGTACGATCTGATCCGGCGCCAGGTGGCAGCAATGAACGCCTTCATGAACGAGTTCGTTTCGGGGATCCGGGTAGTGCAGCTCTTCCGCCAGGAAGGCCGGATGACAACGCAGTTTGCCGCCCTGAACCGTGAGCACCGTGAGTACCAGGACCGATCCATCATGTACTACGCCACCTTCTTTCCGGTGGTGGAGTTTCTTAGCGCTATTGCGCTGGCAGTGATCTTGTGGTACACCGCACGAACCATCGGCACCGGAGAGATGACCGTAGGGATCCTGATCGCCTTTGCGCAGTTCACGGAGATGTTCTTTCGTCCGGTCCGTGACCTCACGGAGAAGTACAACACCCTGCAGTCGAGCGCTGTAGCCAGCGAACGGATCTTCCGCCTGCTGGATACCGACAACACCGTCAAGGATGCGGCAGATGCCCGTCCGTTCACCCACCTTACCTCGGGCATCGAGTTCGACTCCGTGCAGTTCTCCTACGACGGCACAACACCGGTGCTGCGGGGGGTATCGTTCCCGGTCCGCAAGGGCGAGACCGTAGCGCTGGTGGGTGCTACGGGTGCTGGCAAGAGTTCGATCATCAACCTCTTGAGTCGGTTCTATCCCTTCCAAGAGGGGCAGATCCTGGTGGATGGCGTAGACATCCGATCCTATCAGCAGGAAACCCTTCGCGGCCGCACGGCGGTGGTCCTACAGGATGTGTTCCTGTTCTCCCGTTCCGTGGCGGAGAACATCAGCCTTGGCCGACCGGAGATCGACCGCGATGCGGTGATCGCGGCTGCCAAGGCACTTGGTGCGCACGACTTTATCTCTCGCCTACCGCATGGCTACGACACGAATGTGCGGGAACGTGGTGCTGTATTAAGTGTGGGCCAAAAGCAACTGATCTCCTTCTGCAGGGCATTGGTGACCGACCCCGAGATCCTGATCCTGGACGAGGCCACGGCCAACATCGACACCGAGACCGAGCAGATCATCGAGCGTTCGATCTCGACGCTGCTGAGAGGCCGAACGAGTATCGTGATCGCCCACCGACTCTCCACCATCCAGCGCGCGGATCGCATCGTGGTGATGCATCATGGCGAAGTGGCCGAAATGGGCACACACCAGGAACTGCTGGCACTGGGCGGGCTCTACGCCAAACTGTACCGATTGCAGTTCGAACACGCGTAGGGGCGCGCCGGTGGCGCGCCCCTACGCGTTCGACCCACCACGTTCGTGTTCGCGAGCGGCGCGGGCGATCTCGTTCCAGACATCTTCTAGCGGCGTGTGGTCGGCGATCCCGGATGCCAGCATGGCGTCCAGTGCCGCTACCTGATGACCCGTCAGACGCTGCCACGATCCGCTCTGCAGATCTTCGATCCTGAATGGACCAAGCCGAACGCACGTCGGAGTTCCGTTCCGAAGCTCATTCGTCGTGGTCAACAAGCTCCAAGGCGAGGCGACCACGTCCGCATGGTCGTTGTCGGTGGTTAGCAGCATCAATCCGGCGCGCATCATCGGGAGGTCGTAGGGCACATGCCAACCCAGGTCGCGCAATCCGACCATTTCGAAGAGCCCAACATCATGGTTCGTGTGTCCGATGGCGTAGCCGATCGGCTTGTTGAGCACCACTGCGATCGTTTTGGCGGCACCTGTCGTCAGCGGTTCTCCGGCAACGTCGATCTCGTCGCGCAGCACATCCACTACGTGTTCCGCGTCGGCCATCACACGGCCGTTCACTACCACCAGACCCTCGTGTATGAAGGTCAGAGCCCGACGGGAGTCTGACCAGGTCAGGTATTCCAGTGCAAGCGAGAGCGGCAGGCGCAACGGTCGTGGGCGCGCAGACATGGCCCTACTCCGTCCACACACCCATCTTGTAGAACTTCTGACGCCGATCGTGTACCAGTTCGTCGGCCGACTGCGCACACAAGCGGTCCAGCTCCTCGGTGATCACCGAGCGCATCGTAGCGAACATCAGTTCCGGCTCCCGATGAGCTCCGCCCACGGGCTCCTTGATGATCCGATCCACCACACCAACCTCCACGAGGTCGGTTGCCGTGAGTTTCAAGGCTTCTGCGGCTTGCTCCTTGTACTCCCAGGAACGCCACAGGATACTCGAACAGCTCTCCGGTGCGATCACGGAGTACCAGGAATTTTCGAGCATCAGGATGCGGTTACCGACTCCGATGCCGAGGGCGCCTCCCGAAGCCCCCTCCCCGATGATCACCACCAGGATAGGTACCTTCAGCTTGGCCATCATCAGCAGGTTCTTGGCGATAGCTTCGGCCTGACCGCGTTCTTCGGCTTCGATGCCAGGATAGGCACCGGGCGTGTCCAGAAAGCAGACTACGGGCAGACCGAACTTTTCGGACATCGTCATCAGACGATAGGCTTTGCGGTAGCCTTCGGGGTTGGGCATACCGAAGTTGCGATACAGGTTGGACTTGGTATCGCGACCCTTCTGGTGTCCGATCACCATCACGCTGCGTCCGTTCAACAACGCTGTGCCCGCCACGATCGCCGGGTCGTCGCGGAACGTGCGGTCGCCATGCAACTCGGTGAATTCCTCGAAGCATTCGGTAGCATAGTCCAGCGTATATGGACGGTCCGGGTGCCGGGCGATCTGCACCCGCTGCCAGCGAGTGAGGTCGGAGTAGATCTGCACGCGGAGTTCTTCGACCTTGGACTCGAGTTCTTCGATCTGGGGCTGGATATCGAGTGTGTCGGAGAGCGCCCGCATCTCGAGGATCTTCTGTTCGAGATCCACAATGGGCTTCTCGAAGTCAAGCGTAACGGTTGATGTTGCCACGGCGCCGTAGGAGATGTTTCAACATGATCTCTACGTCGAGTGCGAGCGTATACTCGTCAACGTAGTAGTCGTTCAGGTGCTCGATGGCTTGTGTGGACAGCGAAGCGGGGCCGCTGATCTGGACCAGGCCGGTCACGCCCGGCTTGCCGGCAGGCCGCGGACGCTGATCCGGATACAATCCCACCACACTCATCCGGCCACGCAACACGGAAACCCAGATGGGCCAGCGCGTACGAGCACGAGAACTGCCCAAAGATAGCCGTATGGCCAGCAACGGGACAACCAGAAGGGCCGTCAGGATATCCACGGAGCGTTTGACCACGCGGTTGCGCGCCCGCAGCAACGGCGTAACGTTCACCGTAGGCTCTACACCGGCCACATCATTGATGATCCGCGCTGTGATCAGATCGTCGTACTCACTGGCCATGTGAAACCGTGCGCGATACGGCGCGGTGGTCTGCATCATGCGAATGGCTTCGGCTTGCGACACGGATGGGTCGGCCACGATCACTTCTTCGGCACCGGTATCCCGTACGATCTTGTCCAGATACTGGGTGGTTCCCAACACCGGCTGATCGGCAAAGTGGTCGTCGCGATAGGGTCCCACGCTCACCAAACCGGCCACCATGGCATTGCGCCGCTCGGCGGACTGCAGCGCGCGCAG
>JANJTN010000123.1 GCA_024711065.1 bacterium | reverse complement strand
ATCGCGGTGTTCAGGTGGTGGAGATCGATCGATGCGGGGAAGCCACCGTGCACGTACCGGGACAACTCGTGGGATATCCGATTTTCGATCTTCGGCGCACCAAGCCGGATCTGCATTGGTTCTTGCGGACGATCGAACAGGCCGTGATCGATGCCGTGGAAGACTTCGGCATTACAGCCGATCGCGTGGAAGGGCTCACCGGCGTTTGGGTAAACGGAAGCCGGAAGATCTGTGCCATCGGTATCCACTGCAGCCGCTGGGTTACCACCCATGGGTTCGCCTTGAACGTCTCCAACCCGCTCGATCTGTTCGACGAGATCATCCCCTGTGGCATCACGGACAAGGGCGTTACAAGTATGTCCGCAGAGTGTGCAGCGCCTCCGGAAATGGCCGCTGTAAAGGACGCAGTACGTCGCGAATTCGAACAGCAGTTCGTTGCACCTTTTTTGTAATTCCTTTGCGTAACACAAAGATTTACAACAGGATAGATAAGCTCTCGGAGAACGTATTACTACGTAACCCTTGTATCAAAGCGACCGGTCAGCCCCCTGTGGATAACCCTGTGGATATCCGTATGTGTTCATAACTCATAGTGTTACCGAGCACGGGAAAAATCCTCATTGACTGCCATGTGATCGGCGTGTATGTTTGCACTCGGTTCTTTGCCAATGCGGGAATAGCTCAGTTGGTAGAGCACAACCTTGCCAAGGTTGGGGTCGCGAGTTCGAGTCTCGTTTCCCGCTCGACGACGCGAGTCGTCACTTCCTCTTTATGCTGCATGCCTTGCCGTCTCATTCCCCCCTGATGGCGAGGCATTTTTTTATGCGGTAACTTTCCTGCGGTCCAGCCCACAATACACCGTAAGGGCGCCGTCTATACCCGCGTCCGTCCCTGCAGCATCTCTCACCAGCAACCTCTGTTTATGCCGGTCACCGATCGACTCTTCAGAACGTCCATTGTTGGGCTCCTGATACTCCTTGCGATCGTTCCGAGTCTCGCACAGCGTCTACCGAATGGCCTTGCGATCCGATCGTCTACGCCGTCGGAGATCCGGTTCGTGCTCACACCGAACGTTCGTGGCATCGATACCGTCCGGACGCCATCCGGGCCGGCCATCTATCCGTCTATCTCGGGAGCACGACTCCACCAATCCGCCGATGGCACCACGGTCCAATGGGTTGTCCCTCTTGATGTGATCGTACCAGGCCGGACCGGATTTCGGTATGTGACGTTCATGCCGGAGATCACGATCCTGGACTTGCCGCTGCAGAGAGGCATCACACCAGAAGGCACCCTGATCCCGACACCCGATCCCGTTGAACCGCTGACCATGCGGTACACCGGTATTGCCGGCGGACGCCACGTTGCAACAGTCTTTGTGGTCGTAGCCGAACAAAAGGGTGGTCACACGATACTCCATAACGAAGTGCGCGGCGCGATTCGGTTCGACAGCACCACGTCAGCCTCGGTCGGAACGGCTGGTAAGCCCCTTTCCTTTGTGATCAATCCCGATGCACCATGGACGGCTGAGTCACGAGTTCCGGCGCGCCTGAACAAAGCCGATCAGGTGCAGGCCTGGGAGGCGCTGCAGAATGTGTACCGGATCTCCATCGGACGCGAGGGCGTGTATCGGCTAACGGCCCAGCAGCTGCGCGATGCCGGCATCCCGACCAACGCCGAAGCCGCTCGTTCGCTCAAGATCTTCGGGCGGGGTGGTACCGAGTTGGACGAGACCGTGGAACCACCATCCAATGATGAGCTCCGCGAACAGGCCATCGTGGTCAAAACGGCGTCGAATGGCGAGATCAGCGAGGTGCTATTCTATGCCAACGGCTCCACCGGCTTCCGGTGGCTCCCGGGAGCATCCGAGCCGGAACACTACATCCATCATTATGCGGCCGAAGGGGGCTATCTGCTGGTGTATGGCGGGGCAGATGGACGCCGCGCGCAGCCTCGGGCCTCGGCACCTGGTCCGGCCGATCTTCAGCCACTGACCACCACCGGCTATGTGTTCCAGGAAGAAGAACGCGTCAATCCCTACTCGTCCGGTTCGGGCCGCAAGTGGTTCGGTCCATCCGTGGAGAATGGTGGTTCGTTGATCCTGACCACAGACCTTCCGGGCCTGGTTCGCACAGGCATGATCCAGTACCGGATGAACGTAGCACACCGAGGTAATACCACCGGCGTTTTCACGATGTACGAGAACGGGAACGTGATCGCACAGCGAAACGTACCCGCAGTACCGCAATACATGGACACGTACTCGGCGCGCGCCAGTGGCTCGATCTCGGCACCGCAGATCGCCGCCGACGGCCGCAGTATGGTGCGGTTCGCCTACACCTGCTCGGATGCGGCGTCGACCGGTCTGATCGACTGGCTCGAGATCCACTATCCGCGCGGTCTGGTGGCACACGACCGCGAGTTCGGTTTTTTTGCCACCGCTCCCCAGCGCAGTGTGGTGGAATACACCATCAATGGACTGGAAGGGGGCTCGTTGTTCGGTTTCGACGTCACCGATCCGGCAGACCCTCTGCCGATCGAGAACGCCGCTCCGAGCGGTGGGTTGTTCACGGTGCGCGAAACGCTGGACTCTGGCGAGGTACGACGCTATTTCCTCTCCTCCAACGTACGTCAGGCCTCCGTGAGCCGGGTTGGCGATCTGACCCTTCGACATCGTGCTGTCTCTGGCGACCTGGGCGACTATCTCGTGATCACGCATCCCAGTCTGCGCGCCTCGGCCGAGCGGTACGCTGCCTATCGGGCCTCGAACAGTGAACTAAAGGTCAGCGTGGTCACCACCGAGGAGATCTACCAGGAGTTCTCCTACGGCGTGCAGGACCCAACGGCTATCCGCGACATGATCGGCTTTGCCTATCGGCATGGGGCCATCACTCCGCGATACGTGATGTTGTGGGGCGATGGTCACTTCGACTACAAGGGGATCTCGACCTCGGCTACCAACTGGGTACTACCCTATGAGTCCCTGGACCCGGACGACAAGGACTACGGATTGTACACCTATACGACGGACGACTTCTTCGTTCGCGTAGAAGGCAATGACGCGCGTCCGGACCTGGCCATCGGCCGCCTGCCGATCTCGTCGAACACCATCGGCGATCGTATGACAGAGAAGATCCGCCGATACGAACAGGAATCAGCGGTGGACGACTGGCGCACACGGATCACGCTGATCGCCGACGACGGAGCCACCTCGAATGGTGCTTCGGACAGTGATCTGCACCTGAATCAGAGCGAGCGGTTGATGCGCGAGTCCGTGCCGCTCTTCCTGCAGCCTAAGAAGATCTACATGGTGGAGTATCCCACCGAGAACATCGCCCGCGGCCGGCGAAAACCATCGGTCACCGCCGAGTATCTCTCCACCATCAATACCGGCGGATCGCTCCTGTTGAACTGGATCGGACACGGCAATCCCCGGGTCTGGGCACACGAGACCATCTTTGAGCGCGAGACCACGCCGCCACAGATGAACAACACGGCCAAACCGTTCTTTCTGACCGCCGCTACCTGCGACTTTGCCCGGTTCGACCTCACCGACGTTCAGTCCGGAGCAGAAGAGCTTGTGTTGCTGCCGCAGGGAGGCGCGATCGGCGTGTTCTCGGCTGCCCGCGTGGTGTTCTCGTTCGCCAATGCCGAGATCAACGAAGAGTTCTACCGCACGCTGTTTATCCCGCAGGACGATGGCCGTGGAGCGCGCCTTGGTGATGTGCTGTGGAGAGTCAAACAGCGGTTTTATGGGAATAACGACGAAAAGTTCTTCCTGCTGGGCGATCCCACGCTGCGGCTCCTGATCCCGGATCACCGACTGGTGTTCGAATCGATCAACGACGAACTGGTTGGGCAGCAGCCCATACAGATCAAGGCCCTGTCTACCGTGACCGTGCGTGGCTACATCACCGCACCGGGCAGCGATGCGCTCGACGCTACGTTCAATGGTACGGCAACGATCTCGCTGCTGGATGCCCAGCGCGACGTGACCGTGACGGACGATGACCGTTATGAAACGGTGAATCGATTCTCGCTGCCGGGAGCCGCTCTCAGTCGCGGTTCCTACACCGTAACGGACGGCCGGTTCGAAGCCACCTTCGTGGTACCCAAGGACATCTCCTTCTCCACACAGAATGCCCGGCTGTATGGATATGCCTATGATCCGGATGGGCGTTCTGCCGTTGGCGTGACCGATCAGGTGGTGGTAGACGGCGTGATCGACGCAACGTTCGACGATGAGGAAGGTCCGGCGATCCAGGTCTATCTCGATTCCCGCTACTTCCTGTCCGGCCAAGTGGTTCGCGAACATCCCATCCTGCTTGTGGATCTGCAGGATGCCACCGGGATCAATACCACCGGTGTTGGCGTAGGTCACGGCATCGAGGCATCCTTCAACGGAGGCATCCGGATCGAAGACCTCACGGAGACGTTCACAACATCTCTCGAGAGCAGTCGGTCGGGGACGGCGGTGAAGCAGATCTTCGACCTCGGCGATGGACACCACACGGTCCGCGTACGGGCGTGGGACGTGCTGAACAACATGAACGAAGTCACCACGTCCTTCCGCATCGCCTCTACGTCCGATGGCATCGTGGCTGCCTGGCTCACCAATTATCCCAACCCATTTGCGTCCGCAACCACGATCCGCTTCCAGCACAACATCGCGTCGCCGTTTGCCGGTGAACTGCTGATCTTCGACACCGAGGGCCGGCGTGTTCAT
>JANJTN010000039.1 GCA_024711065.1 bacterium | reverse complement strand
GATACCGACAGAGCCGCGCAGCTTCTCGAACAGATGCGGAAGGAAGCACCGGACCATCCCTACACCAGAATGGCGGTGGACTACAGCCACTGAACATACATTCCGGAATCACTGACTCCCGGAATCATCCCATGCTTCGCTCGCTGTTCATCGACTTCAATTCCTACTTCGCCTCCGTGGAGCAACAGCTGCGGCCGGAGCTGCGCGGAAGGCCCATTGCTGTGGTGCCGGTAATGACCGATACCACGTCGGCCATCGCCGCCAGCTACGAAGCCAAGGCATTTGGCGTGAAGACCGGAACGCTGATCGCCGAAGCCAAGCGGATGTGTCCGGGGTTGATCCTGGTCCAGGCACGGCATGGCGTGTATGTGGAGTATCATCATCGGTTGGTGGACACCATCGAATCCGTGATCCATGTGGAACGCGTGATGTCGATCGACGAAGTGGCCTGCTCCCTCACCGGCAGCATGCGGCAGCGGGACCGAGCGGTTGCGCTTGCCCACGACGTCAAGCGCACGATCGCTGAGCAGGTCGGTGAACATCTGAGGTGCTCTGTCGGCATTGCCCCGAACGACTATCTGGCCAAGACCGCTACGGATATGCAGAAGCCGGACGGACTGGTGGTGATCGAAGAAGAGGATCTCCCCCACGTGCTGTTCGATCTGGAATTGCGAGACCTGGTGGGTATCGGCAAGCGGATGTACGAGCGTCTGTATCGCAACGGCATCTACACCGTGGAGATGTTGTGCACGGCTACCAAGGATCAGCTTCGTACGGCGTGGGGCAGCGTCGAAGGCGAACGGATGTGGCAGAAGCTGCGTGGACAGGATGTTCCTCACATCGAGACACGTACATCATCCATCAGCCATCAACATGTGTTGGAGCCCGCCCTCCGCAGCATCCCCGGTTCCAACGGCGTGATGCATCGCCTGCTGCAGAAAGCCGCCATGCGGCTGCGTTCCTATGGACTGGTCACCGGTAATCTGTATGCCGGCATCCGCTATCGCGACGGGTCTCGTTGGAAATGCGATCACGACATCACCCCAACGGCCGACATCATTCAGCTCACCAATGCCCTCAGCCATCTCCTGCTGTCGCGCCCCGACGCTTCAGCAGCAGACCATCCGGTGCCGATGAAGGTCACAGTGGCTTTCACCAAACTGTACTTTGCCGATGCCACACCGCAGGCTCTGTTCGAGAACACGGGGCCGGCCCGTGAGGCCCTCAATGCCGGACTCGACAAACTGAACGTGAAGTACGGCAAGAACACCATCTACATGGGAACGTCCTGGAATGCCAAGCACTCTGCGCCCATGCGGATCGCGTTCCATCACATTCCGGATCTCGAAACGGAAGGCGAAGACGAGGAGTGACGAGAACTCGAGTGATCGATCAGAGATCGAACCACACGCCGTGCAGGCGAAGCCGGTCCATGGCGTTGTTCGGATAGTCGCGGACGTACGGCTGCAGCCACCGGTAGTCCTCATCGTGGATGATCAGCAGCATCGGAGCATGGTCCATGGCATACTGATCGGCCTTGCGGTACAGCCGCATACGCTGGGCACGGTCCGTGGTGGTGATGGCCTGCTCAAAGAGACGATCGAACTCCGGGTCCATGAAACGCACCGAGTTGATCGGGCTGATGCCACCATGCTTCGGCACCAGCTTGCCGTAGAAGAGCTGCAGAAAGGTCTCCGGGTCCGGATAGTCGGCCACCCATCCTAATCGATAGAAGGGGGCTTCCCCTGCATCGATCTTCTCCAGGTGCTGGGCGAACTCCACTTGCATCAGGCGGACGGACACGTTCAGGTGTTCTTTGAGCATGCCCTGAATGGCTTCGGCGATCTGCACGTTGCGTCCGCCGCCGGAGTTCAGTTGGAGGGTCACCTCCGGAAATCCTTTCCCGTTCGGGAATCCGGCCTCGGCCAGTTCACGTCGAGCCTGGTCCGGATCGAACCGATAACCCTGCACACTGTCCTGCGCATATCCCGGCATGCTGCTTGGCACGATACCATGTTCTGCCGGCCCGGCAGCCTGACCGTGCAGTACATATCGAATGATCCGCCGACGATCTACGGCGTGATTGAACGCTCTACGAACACGAGCATCCTTGAACACCTCCGACGTGTTCAGGAATCCATAGTACTGTGTGCTGAGGGCCGGAACATGCAGCAGCTTGAAACGGGCATACTTGCCTTTGGGCTGTTTGTTCTCGTCTACGATGTCGGCAAAGAACTCATTCGGAACCCGATAGCTCTCTTCGAGTTTGCCACCCACGAACTCCAGCAGCTGCAGTTTGTCATCCTTGATGAACGAGAACCGCACACCATCCAGGAAGGGCAGGCGATTCCCGTGCTCGTCCCGAGCCCAGTACCGAGGATTGCGCTCCAGCGTGAGCGAGCGGTCCGGCGTCCACTGCACGAATCTGAACGGACCGGTACCTACGGGGTGCTGCGAGAAGTCGGCACCATACTTCGCAACAGCTTCGGGTGGGTGGATCCCCATCGACGTGAGTGCAGGGTAGTTCTCGAACGGTGCAAAGGCCTGCTCCAGATCGATCCGGAACGTGGAATCGTTCACCACCACAAATCCGGCAACACTCCCGATACTGGGCTGCTCTCCGGACTCGATAGCTCGGCGCGTGGCTTCGTTGTAGTCCCGAGCCCCCTTCACCTTGCCGAGGAAGTACGCGGCATTCTTGGTGCCGGTACGAGCATCACACACCCGGGTGAGTGAGAACTTCACATCGTGGGCGGTCAGCTGTCGACCCTTGCCTCCGGGGAAACAGGGGTCATCATGGAACCACACATCCGTACGAAGGTGGTAGGTGTAGTGCAGACCATCCTCGGAGATGTCGAACGACGTTGCCAGCTCGGGTTGCAGATTCAGTTCGGCATCGAAGGCCACGAGGTTGTCGTAGATGTTCAGGGCAACGTGGCTGGAGGTGACGTCGTTGATGCGAACAGGATCCAGGGAGCTTAGCTCGCCTGTCTCGTTGGAGCGATAGATCCCGCCATATTGTTTGCCACCGGCGGCGGCGCGGAAGGTACCCTCGGGCTTGCCTGGTTCCGTGCACCCGGAGACGGCCAACAGGAGTAGGACCGCAACCACCGGCCAAACAACACTACCGCCCGCGGCTACGAAACGTCGCTGCTCGCTGCTCGCTGTTCGCTGCTCGCTGCTCATCGAACCGGTGTCTCCACTTCGATCTGCACGGTCCGCGAGTACGAACGCCCTTCGGGGGTGTCGTTGTCGTAGATCAACCGGTCCGAGCCAACAGGCTCGATGGTGGCGCGATCGTCCGATAGACCAAGGACACGCTGGGCTTCCAGGCATCGGCGGCGGGCAAGATTCCGGTTGTATTCGGGGTTACCCGAGCGGTCGGCAAAGCCCAGGATCTTGACCTTGGAATCGGCCTCGATCCGAGACTTGATCCGCTCCATCACGCGGCGGTTCGCAGGGTTCAACTCCGCAGAGTTGTAGTCAAAGACGATCAGTGAGTAGCGCTCGATCCGTTTCCCACCTTCTTCGCGTGAGGCCATCAGCTGCAGCGTTACGTACTCCACATCCAGTGTGTCGGTAGCCGAGCGCTCCTGACCCAGGGCATTGCGCACGGTGACCGTACCGGTGATGACCTTGTCGTTCTTCGGCGAGGTGGCCTCGTTGGTAGCATCCCACCGCACGGGTGTCGGGCGCCCGAGTCCGGACTCGGTGTACAGGTGCGTATTCCCCTGCTTGATGCCCATCTCCCACTCGGCAATGCCTTCGATATCTTCTACGGTGGGCTGCAGACGGAAGTCGGCCGGAGTGATCACCAGGTCACGCTGACGGAATTCGATTGGCTCCAGGACGGCAATGTCGTTGGCGCTGAGTTCGACTCGACGGTTCTCGGCGCGACCTTCCTCGGTCTGATTGTTCGCCGGGCTGGAGGGTAGCAGTCTCTTGCGCACCACGACCTGGTCCTTCGAGACTCCCCAGACGTCCACCAGGTAGTCTCGTACCTGCTGCGCACGGCGCTCGGCCAGGTCCAGGTTGTTCTTTTCGTCACCAGTGTCGTCTGTGGTGCCCGTCACGGTCAGCACGGCTGTTGGCAGGGAGCGCAGCCGCATACCAACGATGTTCAGCAGGTTGCGATAGACTTTGATCTGGTCGCGCTGCAGGAAGTCGGACGAGTAGTCACGCGCTTGTTCCCGATCGATCAGGTATTGCTGCGTCTGCCGAAGGTCGCTGTTCGTGGAATCGTAGAAGATCTGCGGAAGCAGCGGATAGCTTTCGATCACATCCAGCTCTTCGACACGGATCGAATCCACCGATCGGCGCTCACCATTGACGATGGCCACAAAGTCGACGCCCACGCGCGGTGTGAATGGCTTTGGTGATTCGGTGACCCAGGATTCACGGACCGTGGTGGTGATGAAGCGGTCATCCGCTTCGTCTCGCACTTCTTCGGAGGCCGTGGTCTGGGCAAGATAGGTGCGGTCGGCGGCCAGCCCGGCCTTCATCACGATCGTGGTATCACGAACGTACATGGTATCGCGATAGATGGTCGGATCCTTCGGCGTGTAGATGCCATACCGGACCGCAGCACCTACCTGGAAGGTCTGCACGGTCCAGTCCACCGAGCTGATCTTCGTCACAGGCACGTAATACCGCACTTCGGGTACCAGTGAGAGTCGCTGCGAAAGGGGGAACTGGTATCCCAGACCGACCGAAGCATGCATCTGGATCGTTTGAGCATCGGGGATATCCTGTGCGATCTGGTTGCGCACAGTTGTCCCGTCCAGGAACGTATAGCCATCGGGAGAGATCAGCGTCTCCTGCTGTTCAAAGCCGGTGCCCATCAGGATGCCAACACGGAATCCGGCCGATACCCAGAAGTTCTTCAGGAAGCGATACGCCAGGATGGGCTCGATCGCGATCATGGGTAATCCAGCACTCAGCGTATGCTCTACGGTAACGTCTTGCCGCTGCACATTCGGGATCGAACCGTCGTCCAGCACGGGTTCATTGCCGATCACCTGCGTGCTGCTCAGGTCGCCGGCCAATGCGGCGTACCCCAGTCGTGTCTGGAGGTGCAGATCGGCATTGATCGGGAACTCGATCAGCAGCCCCAGGGCCGGAGCGATGGTCATAGCGCTCTTGTAGTCCTGGCAGCACGACGGAACGCCTGGCAATGCGCCAAAGTTGGCGGTGTGCAGGTTGAACCCTGCGCCCAGATAGCCCCCTACCTGAAACCGCAGATACTCGGTTCGACCCGTACTGTCGTCAACGATCGTCTCTTGGGCGATCGTGGAGACCGGTACGAGGAACAGACTCGCAAGCAGCAATCGAAGAGCGATAGACATCATGAAGGTCAGCTTCGGGATCAATGAAGGATCAGCGCGGTGGCCGTGCGCTGTCGAGTTGGAGTGGAAAGGCGCACGGTGTACGCACCGGAACCAAGTTGTCGGGCATCAACGGGCCACACATGAGTGGGATCGCCCGGGTGATGTTCGAAGGTGAATGCGGCCACCACAGCGCCGGTCGCGTCGATCAGGGAAACCGTGTGAGCGCCACGCTCGAACGCCTCGATCTGCACGTTCAGAACGTCGGTGGCCGGCGTTGGGACGGCAACCACCATCAGAGCACCGGAGCGTTGGATCAAGCGGTCGCCGCCTTCTTCGCAGATGGTCAGCTTCAGCCACCCGCTCTCGGACCGCACCTTGGGCGTGGTCTCATCGGCGATGGCCACCACGCGCTCCACCACCACGTCCGTCGAGTCGATCGGACCGATGGTGCCCTGGCCGCGCAGTTCGAAGATCGTGGACTCGGTCTTGGTGAGGGTCACCTCCGGGATCTCGATCTGGACCTGCGTGCGACCGGCCACCACTTCGTTCCGAACGATGGTGCCAAGGGACGACTCGCGAGCCACGAACAGGGATGAGGCGAAACTCACGGTCACATCCAGCGAGGTCTGCACTTCCTCGGCAGCACCTGTAGCGATCGCTCCGCGAATGGGAAGGATCACGTTGTCGTTCGCAGGGTCGATCAACTCAGTGGGCATCACCAGAAGGAATTCTACGTTCAGGCGTCCGGTACCCGATACCGGTATCGGCAACACATCGGCACAGGGCTGATCGAACTGCACCAGGATGCTGTCTTGATAGCCGCGGGTATCCGCTGGGGTGAACGCCACCTCGACATCGATGCGATCACCCGGCTGTAGTGTCTGCGGCAGCCCGGGAATCGTGAGCACGAAGACCCCCCCGGCGCTGCCGGCAAGGGCGATGGACGTGATGCGAATCGGATCGGTGCCGGTATTGACCACAGAGATCCGCTGGCGGCTGGTAGAGAGCACATCCACCTGGCCGAAGATCACCGCACCGGGAGTGCTGGGGATCGTGGTTCTCCGAACACCGCTGAGCGACGTATAGAACGGTGTTGGCTGATTGTTGATCCGAGCACGCGTGACCACCTGTGCCGACTTTGAACCGTCCGTACTTCCTCGTGGATCGAATTCCACCAACAGGCGGATCGTGTCTCCCGGATCCAGCGTCACGCCGGTGGCACTGCCGGGATTGAGGATCGTAAACAGGGCTGCATCCGTTCCGTTGATCGCCACGTCGATCACATCCACCGGCACGGCGCTGGTGTTGGCAATGATCAACGTGTCGATGGCCGAGGTGCAGTTGGACAGGATGCCGAAATCGATCGCATTCTGTACGCCAAGCTCGGGCGACTCCGCCGTCCATCGCACGATGATCGCGAACGAATCGGCACAGGGCTGGCTGGTGACCACGTACAACGTGTCTTCGTACGAGCCTTCGGACGACGGCGTAACCGTGATCGTGATCACTTCAGACGCACCATCCGCCACCGTGAAGGACTGTGGTGCGGCCGTGAGGACCAGTAGACGCGTACTGGTGATGCGATCCACCGTGATGTTGGCACCGCTCGCATTAGCGTAAGATTCCAGACGGAACGTGGCGATGCCCACCGGCACCAGGCCGAGGTCCACCACCCGAGCCCCTTGCAGATCCACTGTCCGCCGGGTGCCGCTCAGACCCACCTCCAGTTCCGGTTGGCTGGGCTGGTCCGTGCGTAGATGCAGCGACGCTGTGCGTGTGGCATTGGTACCTACCAACGGCGTGAACGCTACTTGGTAGCGAGCCTCGCCTCCGGGTGGGATCAGGGTATCGTTCTCCGGCTGGCTCACGATGGTAAAGTCTGCCGCATCCACCCCATTGATGAAGCCGGGATAGAGCAGGGTCACGTCGATCGTACCGGTATTGCGCACCGCCACCGTTTGCGTGTCGGCTTCGCAGGACGTGATCGATGCAAAGGTCAGCGATCCCGGATCGGCCACGATACCCACGGTAGCACCGTTACCGGCCAGGATCACGTCTACGCTGTCGGCACAG
>JANJTN010000116.1 GCA_024711065.1 bacterium | reverse complement strand
TCCACACCGCTCCAGGTAGTTGCTTGATGAGATACTCCGTAGCGTTCATCGTTATGGTGATCGTGTCTATTGGCAGGCTTTGTTCAATCGCTACAACGCGAATGCGGTACGATCCGGGGGCATCGTAGACATGACACACAGAAGGGTCAACCTTGCCGTCACCCCAATCCACCCTCGTCAAGGCATCAGAGTCTGCCGGAAAGACATACACGGGCATGCGGAATGGATGGAACTGGTGGACCGTATCTCCACTGGGGTTCGCGATCAAGCGCCTTCCTGGTGTGACATTGATCCTCCTAATGCTCCACTTGCGCACGAGTCCGTCTGTGCAGTACGCAAGGATCGTTGAGGAGTCGCTGATGGCACTCTGGACGATGGCTTTGGCTCCGGGCACCTCACACACCAGCAACGTGTCATCACGACTGATGTCGATGACCCTGATCACTGTGTCCGTTGCCGATTGTTTCACATGAGGGATGCTGGCGATCACATGACTACCGATAACCCACTCTACAGAGTCCAGGTTGTACGGTTCAAGTTGTGCGTCATGCAGATGGTAGACGTCCTTGTCATCCAGGTCGGTAGACGCGCCGATGTTGAATCCGGGTCTCAGACGGTGGTACCGAGCATCCTGAGAGAGTTCTCCAAGGAATCGATCGAATGTAACAATGGTGTCCGCCTCAAGGTCATGGGCCGCAAAGTGATCGAATCGTACCCACGGTCGTGAACGCAGAAAGTGCACGGCAGCACTGAGGTTCGTGTAGTACGGAATGCTGTTGTGAGAAAAGGCCAACCTGTCCGCTTCCACATCCCATAGGTAAGCCGTCGCTCTGTATTGTGGTCGTTCGTTGTTGGGATTGGTTACGGGGATCACTCCGTGCGTCGTCGTTGCGATGTATCGTCCGTTGTCGGAAACGGCGGCCGGTCCACCTCCGTTAGATCTAAACTCGTTTGGAGGTGGCAGGTCGATCGTGGAGTCCAGGGTCCCAGTGGATGCTGCATAGATATATAGTCTACCAGGCACTACCATGAAGTACTTGTCAAGGTCATATCGCACCAGTACGGCTCGGATCGACAGGTCAGGTCCTTGTAGGGTATCGGTTGGAACACCGGTGACAGGATCGAACACGATCGCCTGGCTACCTGCCACGGCGATCCCGTGACCTCGATAGAGTCCAAGCCATGTGATCGGCTTGTCCGAGAGGACGCGTGCCCAGTCGGCTACGGCAGCACTGGTAGTGGCGACGAAGCCAGCCACTATGGCGAACCACAGAACGATACCTATGCACCAGCGAACGAGGGTGGCAATGCGTGGCCAGTCGGTGTTCATAGAGGCCTCGAGCGAAACGAGTATGATGCGTGAGTCTACTGTGCTAATCGAGTGCTCGACTCCCGCTCCAGGACGATGGTTACCGGACCGTCGTTCACCAGTTCTACATCCATCATGGCGCCGAAGAGGCCGGTGGCTACCGTAACCGGTGCGGCCGATACCTGAGCGGCTGAGCGCACGCGCTCTACGAGATACGCAAAGAGCGGCTCCGAGTGGTCTGGTGGCGAGGCACGAATGAAACTGGGACGTGTGCCTTTCTTGAGGTCTCCATAGAGCGTGAACTGCGAGATCAGCAGCACGCCACCACCCTGATCATTCAGACTCAGATTCATCTTGCCCTGCTCGTCGGAAAAGACCCGCAGCGCGAGAAGCTTGTCGGCCATCCAGTCAGCTTCCGCTGTGGTGTCGGTTTGTGTGATGCCCACCAGCACACAGAGTCCACCAGCGATCTGACCGGTAACCTCGCCGTCTACGGTAACCGATGCTCGGCTTACCCGTTGCACAACACAGCGCATCGTATCCTTTCGATTCTCCTGGTGCGTAAGTTCGAATCGGATCGATCAATCTCCAAGGAACCATCCATGCGTACCGTCCTGACACTTGCCGTGGCTGCGATACTGTTGGCAAGCCCCTTGCAGGCCCAGAATGATGTTGCCGAAACGGCGGACCACTCGTACGGGGCGGGGGTCACGATGACTGCAGCGCCGGAGTCACTGGCGTCGGCCATCGAGCGCGAACTGGTGGACAAGCCTCTTGTTGTGAAGGCTGAAGTGGTGGACGTGTGTTCGGCCAAAGGCTGCTGGTTGGTGCTCAAGGATGGCGAAGCCGAGGTGCGAGTGCGATTCAAGGATTACGGCTTCTTCGTGCCGTCGTCCTTGAAAGGCCGCACGGTGCTCGTTCAAGGAGTCCTTGCCCAGGAAGTGATCTCGGAGGCCGATCGGCGTCACTACGCCGAAGATGCCGGCGCGTCGGACGAAGAGATCCTGCAGATCGTTGGAGACATGAAAGAGTTCACATTCGAAGCCACCGGCGTCAAAGGAGAATAACATGCGATTCACGATCGAACACCAACCGGTCTATTCAGCCTTGCGCGTAGAGATGGAGCAAGGCGAGCGTCTGCGGGCCGAACCCGGCGCGATGCTCTCGATGAGCGCCACGATCGAGCTGCAGACCTCCACGTCCGGCAAAGGACTCCTCGGGACGCTGAAGGCCGCGGTAGGGGGCGAGTCGATCTTCTCGTCCATCTACGAAGCCCAGCATGGAGCGGGCGAACTGATCCTGGCGCCGAACACACCGGGCGACATTCTGCAGATGGAGCTGCGCAACGAGTCCATCCTGGCACAAAGCGGTGCGTATCTGGCCGGCGACCCCGATCTGCAACTCAGTGCCCAGGGCTCCCTTCGGGCGTTCGTATCCGGAGAGGGGATGTTCCTGAGCCGCATCACCGGCAACGGCCCGTTGTTCCTGAACTCGTTCGGGGCGATCTACAAGAAAACCCTCGGACCAGGCGAGCCCTATGTGGTAGACTCTGGTCACATGGTGGCGTTCACCGACGGCATGCACTACAGTGTGAAGAAGGCGGCTCGAGGTCTGTTCTCGACGCTTGCCAGTGGCGAGGGCCTGGTAGTGATGTTCAGTGGTCCGGGCACCGTATGGATCCAGACGCGGAACATGCGAAGCTTCGCACAGATGCTGATCCCGTTCCTGCCGACGTCGTCGTCTTAAAACGACTCTTCGTCGACCTCACAGAGCACCGACTCGAATTCGTTGAAGGTGACGTCGTCGATCTCCACCGAGGTCGATGGCAGGTCCATCACGGCCTGTCCGCCACTCATCTGCACGCGGTAGCGCGTCATGGTGCCATCGTCAAGGGTCACCTTGATCGGAATGAACATCATGAAGGATTCGGGAACGCCGGATTGCTTGATCCGTAGCTGATTCTTGTAGGTACCGTCGGCCTGTTGCTCGGACCGCCATGCCCAGGTATACGTCGGGATCTTGTTGCCGTACACCCACTGCTCGAAGAACCACGTCATGTCTCGTCCTACCACGCTCTCTACGGTGCGTTGGAAGTCGGCAGTGGAGGCTGTGCGATTCTTGTAGGAGGTATAGAACGTTCGCATGGTCTGCATGAACGCATCCTCGTTCATCGTGTTCAGGTCCAGCATCAGATTGCGCAGCATATGCAGGACCCATGCCCCTTTGAAGTACACAAAGGTATTGTAGGCTCCGGGGTCGTTGTCGGACGCACCGTCTCGTACACGCGAACCAAGGGCGATCGAGGGTTGTGCCTGATCAGCACCAACATCGCGCTTGCCAAAGGCCAGGATCTCCTTGCGATAGCGGTCCAACAAGGTGAAGAAGCGGTTGGCATCTGCCGCCGCCAGTTGTGAGTACAGCAAACAGCTGTACATCGCAAAACCTTCACTGAGCCACTGATCGCGGTACGAGGCAAAGTCCACGCCGATGCCCCACCATTGGTGGGCCACCTCGTGAGCTACGAATTGTTCCTCGAAGAAGTCGTCGCCACTCCAGGAGCTGTAATCGAACGCCATGTGAGACAGGTGCAGGAGTCCCGGGAAGGCCTCACCGTGAAAGCCGGGCAGCTCCGTGGCTACCAGAGAGTCTACCGGCAGCGTACCGAACAAGCGGGTGAAGAACGTCAGCGACTGCTTCATGTCGAGTCCCACCTCATCCACATGGCCGGCCGTGTTGTAGAGGATGGCGCTGCGGGGAATGCCGGGTTCGCTGTCGAGATTCTGACGGCGGAAGTATCCGATGTGAAACGAGGCGTTGCGCACGGGCCGACCTGTGACCCACCGGGCATGAGTGATGCCGCTCGTGGTCGAATATTCATTGCGCGAGCCGATCGAAGCCAGCGTCATGGTCTCCGGATAGTCGAACGTCATGTCATAGAACGCCTTGTGCCGATAGCTGTGGGCAGGATACCACAGGATCGACGAGAGCAGAATGGTGCGGTCGCGCACCTTGCGCATGATCTGGCCGCGGTAGTAGCACTCGAGTTCGATCCGTTCTCCACGGCGATACCATCGAGGAAGTTCGATCCACATCGTAAAGCCATCCTTGGCGCGAAACCAGGACACCACGTCGCCGCGGCGAATGCGGATCGAGTCGATGTTGAGCGTCGGATACAGGCCAATGTCCAGCCACCGCAGCGAATCGGTTCGCACGGTCATGTACATCTCGTCTCGGGCGGTCATTTCCAGATACGCGTCGAATTCGATCTGCAGGGTGTGCTGTTCAGTGGTGACCAGGTCTGTTGGATGCACTCCGGATAAGTCACGATGAAGTTCGCCCGTGGACCCGGCACACTGATTCACCAAGACCGGTTCGGTGATCCTCGGAGCAGCTCGCTCGATGAAGAGTTTATACGGTTCGTCCTCATACGGCTGATGCAGCAGGAAGGCCGACAACTCAGGCTTCCTGATGATCTTCACCATCACGTGTGGATCCGCATAGTCATTCAGAAGTGATCGAGCCAGGCCGCCATCGATCTCCGTGCCGTCGCCCTGCATGGCCAGACTGCTCCAATGGTCCTTGACGATCTCTGCCAGGTCGGCAGGCGCTGCGGCCGTTGGCAGACCTTCGAGCTGCGACGAGACCCGATCATCAACGCACAGGATCACCGCCGCCGTGAACTCCTCCATGAAGGTCTGCGCGTTGTAGAATCGCTCCAGATTCAGTTTCTCCGTTGTGCCATCGGGCTGGAACATCGCCGTGCCAACGCCGGAGAACACATAGCCCAGCCGTTTGCCGCGCACCGTGGTCAGCTCGGCCATCACGCCGGAGTCGAACGATAGATTGATGAGGCCATCCTGGATGAACAGCCCCTCCACGGCACGAACCGTGCTCGAATCAACGCGCATTGCGCTGATCGAGTCCCTCAACGACTCATACCGTGTCTGGGCGTTAACGGTGGCCGGTTGCAGGAGTGTGGCAAGAGCCAGTAGTGCGGCGATCGAGATCGGTACGGTCATGAACAACCCGGTGCAGCGTGGTTGGATGAATCGATGAATATACTCCGACCGGACTAGAACCCCACCTCCCGCTCGGCACATAACACCGAGGCGAATTCGTTGAACACGATGCGTTCGATGGGCACCGTGGAAGGGGGCAGGTCGAGCGTTGCTTCAGCGCCGATCATCTTGATGCGGTAACGCTCGAACGTGCCGTCGCTCAAGACCACCTTGATCGGTACATACATCAAGAAGCCGTCGGGCACGTTGCTCTGGCGGACGCGGATCGTGTTCTGATACGTCCCATCGAGTCCGGGCACCGACTGCCATGCCCACTCATAGACCGGGATCGCATCGAGTGGTACCCATGCCTCGAAGAACCATCCCATGCTGATCCCCATCACCGTTTCGACCTCGGTACGGAGGTCCTGAAGGGTGATGGAGCGTCCCTTGCCGTTGTGGTAGAGCGACCGGATCGCCGTTTGATACCCGGCATCGGACATGGTGGACTGATCGATCATCAGGTTGCGCAGCATGTGCATCAGCCACAGCCCATGGGCGGCGTTGCGTTGCGAAGGATCCGGCGGGACGTCCGAGACCAGAATATCGGCAGCGTGTTGCAGGGCTTCGTATAGCACCATGGCACTGTCGGTCTGCTGATACACGCTCAGGCAGGCCGAGAACTCAATGAGCCCCTTGCCCAGAACGGCATGCTGGCTATCGGTGGTCACTGCTCCTGCCCACCATTGTTCGGCCAGCGTTCGGGCGATCTCCAGGCGATCGTCGGGCAGGATGTAGCGCGCCCCAAGGTCGCGATCCACCCGTCCGGCGGACAGAAAGGCCAGACCTTGCTGGGTGAATGGCATGTGTTGATACTCGACCACCGTGAGGGAATCGCCCGGTAGGGGTCCGAAGAGCTGGTGGTAGAAGGAGGCGATCTCCGACACTAGATCGACCAGTGCCGCCCCGCGGTCATCGTTGCGATGGATCACCGTCAGCCGTGGCGAGCCCTCCACCACGGTCCGGGTAAAGTCTGCCGGTGGACGCAGGTCCAAAGCCCCTTGCCCCAGAACGGGAATGGCAAGGATACAGGCCGCCAGGGCCGCCGCGAAGAGGATGCGCAGAGTGTTCACAGGCACAATGATAGCCCTGCGGTATCTTTGTGCCATGACCGAAGACGTACAAGCGATGGTGGGCAAGGAGTTCCCTTGTCTGGACAAAGGATTCGTTCGCCTGATCGACGTGATGGGCGATGATGCGGCCATCGTGCAAGCCGCGCGGGTGTCGTATGGATCCGGCACCAAGAAAGTGCATGAGGATCGGGGACTGATCCGTTACCTGATGCGCCACCTGCACACCACGCCGTTCGAGATGGTGGAGTTCAAATTCCACGTGAAGCTGCCCATCTTCGTGGCGCGGCAATGGATCCGCCATCGTACGGCGAATGTGAACGAGTATAGTGGACGCTACTCGGAGATGAAGGACGAGTTCTATGTGCCGGCGGCCGATCAGGTGCGGGCTCAGAGTGCCTCCAACAAACAGGGTCGCTCCGACACGGCCTTCGCTCCGGAAGAAGCCGCCCGGATCCGACAGACCATGGAGCAGACGCAGGACCGGCTCTATGCCGAGTATCAAGACCTGCTTTCCACGGAACTGGCGCGCGAGATCGCCCGCATCAATCTGCCGGTAAGCAACTACACGGAGTGGTACTGGAAGATCGACCTGCACAACCTCTTCCACTTCCTCCGGCTGCGGATCGACGATCATGCGCAGTACGAGATCCGGGTGTATGGCGAAGCCATTGCCCAGATCGTGAAGGCCGCGGTGCCGATCGCCTACGAAGCCTTCGAAGACTACATCCTGCATTCCGAGCGCTTCTCGGGCAAAGAGTTGGCCGCACTTGCTTCCGTGGTAGGGGAACACACGTTCGATGAGGGGGCTCTGGAGGCCTTCGGACTCAAAGGTCGTGAGGCACGGGAGTTCCTGGACAAACTTGCGCAACTGAAGGGATGACCCGGCAGAGCGCCATCGGGCTGCTCGCACTGACCATCCTGCTGCTCAGCTGCGGAACGGAGACCACGGAACCCGACGAGGTGTTTCCGGCCGTTCCAGCGCATTTCCCGCCGGTACCGTTTCCGCCGGACAACCCGATCACACCGGCCAAGGCTGAACTCGGACGCCATCTTTTTTACGATGGCCGTCTGTCCAGTTCCGGCACGGTGCCCTGCGCCGGCTGCCACCGTCCGGAAGCGTCGTTCTCCGACGCCCCCTTCCATGTGAGTCAGGGGGTAGGGGGCTTGCAGGGACAGCGCAATGCGCCCACGCTGATCAATGTGGGCTATCGCAAACTCTTGTTCTGGGACGGCCGCGCCGGCAGTCTGGAAGATCAGGCCATGGCGGCGTTCTTGAATCCCACCGAGATGAATGCTGATACGGTGGCCGTGGCGGCTCTTCTGCGGTCGGCCGAGTACCGCGACCGCTGGCGGTCGGCCTTCGGCGACACGGCCGTATCCATGCGCAGAGCCATGCAGGCCATTGCCACGTTCGAGCGCACCATCGTGGCCGGCAACAGCCGCTACGATCGATTCGTGCGGGGCGATACGGCCGTGCTCTCTGCTCAGGAGCGACAAGGCCTGCGATTGTTCTTCAGCGATCGTACCATGTGTGCCTCCTGCCATGGCGGGCACGACCTGACCAATGATCAGTTCCACAGCATCGGTCTGTTCCATCACTACTTCGATGCCGGACGGTACACCGTTACCGGCCAGCCGCAGGACGAAGGAACGTTTAAGACACCCACGCTGCGCAACATCGCCGAAACGGCTCCCTACATGGCCACGGGAGATTCTGAAAAGGGGCCGGTAGAGACGCTGGAAGCCGTGGTTCAGCACTACAACGATGGTGGAACAACGTTCCACAACAAGGACCGCCGAGTGAAAAAACTCGGCCTCTCCGATGCAGAACAGGCCGCTCTGGTGGCCTTTTTGAAGACCCTTACGGACAGCTCCGTGCTTCGCGACCCGCGATTTGCACGACCATGAGATCGGGTGCAGACTAGCGATCCTTGATACGGCAGAAGTTTTTTTGAGACGTTTCGATGGATCCTGTGTCGATGTGGGCGAACCGGTTCATGACACACAGACCATCATCTCAACACACGAACTAAAACGCAGATCTACTCATGAAAACACCTGTCTTGCTCTTCGCCTTGCTTCTTGCCGTGCTGCTCACCACCACGGCGTGCGATACCTGTGATACTCCCGTAGGGGCCGATCCTGCGGCGAATGCTCCCGACCTGTATTATACCTTTTATCAACGCAATGTTGCACCGCGGATCTATACAGCCAAGGCTGATGGTTCGGCTCAACGCCCATGGCAGACCACGAGTGGCCACCTAACGCAGACCGGACTGATGATGTCCAAGCCGCAGAATGGCAAGGTGGCGTTCATCGACGGTGGCGAACGCGAGCCCGTGAATCTGATCGTTGCCGATCTGAATGGTGCCAATGCGAAGATCGTGGCCAGAGGCCTTGAGTGGGACAATGCGCTGTATCCTGTGCTCGCGCCGGATGCGAGCAAGGTTGCCGTTACCTCGGAAGACTCGATCATCGTCTTTGACGTAGCGTCCGGTTCGGCCACAACCGTTGCAACGGACATCCAGCGAGAGTCGCGCGTGTTCTTCCGGCCGGTAGTTGGGGAGATCGTATACTATACCTCGAGCAACTCGATCAAGGCAGTGCGGACCGATGGCTCCAATGCCCGGACGTTGGTCAGCGACGCCTACAGCAACAACGATTACTCCTGCTTCCTGGACTTCTCGCCCGATGGTGGGCGTATGGTGTACATGAAGAGTGAAGACGGTGGAGACCGGGTTTCGCTGGCCATCCTGAATCTGGCCACACAGCAGAACAGCATGTTCGTTGCCGATCCATCCACCACCTATGCCCAACCGTCGTGGTCGGCTGACGGATCCCGCATTGCCTTTGTACGAGGCACCAGCCCCTTTTCCGGAACCACACTGGCCTATGCGGCAGTAAACACACCCGGTCAGGAGATCGTCGTGCACGAGCAAGCGTCCTCCTTTGCACAATGGCCTTCCTGGTCTGCGACCGGCACACATCTGGTGGCAACCATTACCCTTGGTTCAAGCCCTGACAACGGTACGTACACGGTACGCACATTCGATGTGCAGAAGGGAACGTCCACTCTGATCGGTACGGATCTCGTTACGGCCTTCTGGGCCGAGTGATCAACAGGCTCGTTGCTATGTCCGCTAACCTCACATCGCACACGGATACCGAACTGTTCGGCATGATGCAGCGCCAGGCTGATCGTGCCGAACAGGCGTTCGGTGTGCTCTATGAGCGGCATCGGCAATGGGTCTACGCCTACATCCTGAAAGTGACCGGCCGGGCTGATGAAGCGGCAGACGTGTTCCAGGAGGTCTTCCTTCGCCTTGTCCGGGCGGCCGAACAGAACCGCTCGGAAGAGGTCGCGAACCTTCCCGGACTCCTGATGCGCATCACCCGCAACCTCTGCCTGAATCACGTTCGAGATCGCAAGGAAATGGTCGAGCTGGAGGACCTGCACCTGGTGACCGACCAGCAGTCCACCTACGAGCGCGATGAACTGCTTGGCCTGATCTCCATGGCTCTCGATACACTGGAGGTCGAGTATCGCGAAGCGTTTGTGATGCGCCTCTATCACGACCTGTCCTACGATGAGATCGCGAGGGTCACCGGTAGCACGGTCCCCGCAGCAAAGAACCGCGTCTGGCGTGCCAAGGAGCGGATCAAACAGCTTCTTGCACCGGTACTGGCCGAATTTGAACGACTCTGACCCCCTCATGAACGACCCACGCACCATCCACGACTATCTCGACGGCTCGCTGTCTGCAGCCGAAGAGGAAGCACTGTTCATCTCACTGGCCGCCAGTGACGATGCCCGTGTCGAGCTGCGCTCACAGGTTCGACTGCACCACGCCGTCAAGAAGGACCTGGCCAGTGTGGTGGTTCCACCGTCGCTCGATGCTGCCGTGTTCGAGCGTCTCGGCTATGCAGTCCCTCCTGCACTGGCCACTCCACTGTCGGTAGCCACTCCGAACCACTCTTCACGCCGGCGTTCGTGGCTGGCCCTGCTGCTGCTCCTACTGGGCGGTGCAACGGGTGCGGGGCTGATGTGGCTGGGTCTGCAAAGCCCACACAACGGTGCTGGTCCGGTTCGTGCCCGCGCGGAACTGCCGTCGCCGGCGCCTGCTGCGCCTGCTCCGACGTCCGCACAGCGGATCGAGTCTGTGTCGGCGCAGCACGAGTCGCCCAATGCGGGCCGAGCGGCGACTTCCCTGACGGACGTGAGGGACGAAGCAGCTCAGACGCAGCATCTGACCACGGATGTGGATACGATCTCGGCGCCAGACGATGATCCGGCGCCTGTCACAGCCTCGTGGACGCCGATCCCGACCGTGATGATCAGTCCGGTGCACACGCTGCCGGATCAGATCCGACCAGGTGCGTCCATCATCAACGAGCCCCTTACCGTCCATACCAGAGGTCCGTGGTCCGTGATGTTGGACGGACGCGCGCTGTTCGCCGGATCGCCAACGCTTGAGGAGACCGACCAAGGGATCTCGCAGCGAGACCAGTTCACGGTTGGTGTGGGGTACGACGTTTCCGCGTTGGGGCGGATCAGCGTGTTGGGTGGACGCCAGATCATGCCGCAGGAATTCCTGCGGTTCGAAGACGGCCGCAATGTGTACTATCGGCAAGCGCCGAACCTGTGGTGGGTCGGCGTGGGATACCAGCGTGCCCTCCCGGAGTTGCGCGTGGCGGATATTGTGGTGCCGATGGCAACGGCTACGCTTGGGTGGATGGAAACGGGACCCATGGCACGGGTTGGTGCCGGCATCATGATCTTGCCCGATGCCCCTATCTCGCTACAGTTGGGAATTGAAGGGACAATGATGGCCTATCCGATCCAGTCCGTGTTCTATACATCCACCGCATGGAGTGCCACGTATGGTGTGCGAGTCCGGTTCTAGGCTGCTGGCCTTCATCGTGACCAGTATGGTCATCGTGGGGTGCACCTGTTCCAACGATCTGGCCACGCCGCGAGAGGTGGATCCGATCGCCACGTCTGCGTTGCGAATAGTTCATGCCTCGCCAAACGCATCGGCATTAACGTGTCGGCAGAACGACCGCGACCTTGCCGGGTCCGTATCCGTGAGTTCTCCGGTGGGTCCCTTCCAGCGTTTACCAAGCGAGTACCGCAACCTTCGGCTGATCGACGTGAGTGGGCAGGCGCTGGTGTCCGTGCAGGTCTTTCTGGCGGCAGATCGCGAGTACACCTTTGTGGCCTATGATCGAGCAGATCGCATGCGAGGGCTACTCCTGGATGATGCCGTGCCTGCGCCCGAGGATGGTCGGGTCGCGTTTCGCGTGGTGAACGCGGACGTTGACCACGGTTCACTCACGGTGCTCCTTGGACAACAGCGGGTAGATGTTGCCGTGGGCCAGGTATCGGAGTGGCTATCCACGTCCGACCCGGCTACGGTCACCATCGAGCGGGGTAATGGAAGCCCCCTTCAACCAGGGCTGCCGTCATCAGGGACGGGTTCTGCCATTACGATGATCGTTCGCCCGCTGGAAGGTGGGTCGGCCGACGTGGTGGTGCTTCCTTAGGCGTCCGATCGATCAAGGCCGACGGATGCACAGCCGGTCTGCCAGTACTCACGGACAGCTCGGTGCTTCGCGACCCGCGATTTGCACGACCCGCTCACTGAACTGACATTCCTCACGGAACCTAAGCCCCCTTCCTGCGTATACTGCGCCGCCATGACGCATGTTCATACGCCATCAGACGCTGCTTCCGTGTTCGTGGTCGACACGGTGTCCAAGATCTATACGATGGGTGAAG
>JANJTN010000007.1 GCA_024711065.1 bacterium | reverse complement strand
GATCCTCTTTGCCTACAACAAGGCCGACATCGACTCGGCATCGACCTACATCATCGATGAGCTGGTAGACGCCCTCGACCGCTACGAGCGTGTGGTTCTGGAAGTGCAGGGGCATACGGATAACATCGGCGGAGAGGAGTTCAACCAGCGGCTGTCGGAAGCGCGCGCCAACGCCGTCCGCGATGCCCTGATCGCCAAAGGCGTCGAAGCCTCCCGACTGCGGGCTCGCGGTTTTGGCCTGACCATGCCCGTGGCCTCGAACGATACCGAAGAGGGCCGGTCGCAGAACCGCCGCACGGTCTTCAAGATCCTTCGCAAGTAGCGCCATACCATGGCAACGGCGTAAGTTCGGGGCATGTCGAGAACCCCGCTGATGCGCTTGTTGCGTCGGGCCGTGCGATCTGCCGGCACCGACGCGTCGAGACGTTCGTTCCTGCGCACCAGCCTGCTTGCCGGATCAGCGCTGGCCCTGCCCCCCGTGATCGCCTCGTGCACACGCCCGCAAGACCTTCCGACCGATACCACTACGCGGATCGCTGTGGTCGGCGGCGGCATCGCCGGACTGGTGGCCGCACGCGACCTGGCAAGGGGCGGAGCAGAGGTCACCCTTTACGAAGCACAGGGGCGCGTTGGCGGTCGCATGCTCTCGGTCTCCGACTATCTGGTGAAGGGGGCTGTGACCGAGCTTGGCGGAGAGTTCATCGACACGGTGCACACGGACATCCTTACGCTTGCTGCCGAGTATGGCTTACACCTGATCGATCTGACGGAACAGCCGTATGCCGACCTGTCTGACACCTTTTATGTAGAGGGAGTTGCGTATACCGAAGCCGACCTCGTGACGGCACTGTTGCCATACGTCCCACGGATCGAAGCGGATCTGGAACGGCTTCCGCTGGACCTGGCCGATCTGAGTGGAAGCCCAGCGCGAATACTGGACGAGATGTCTACCGAAGCCTACTTTGCCGAGCTCGGACTTACCGGGTGGTTCCGGGCGTTCCTGGAGTCTGCCTTTGTGACCGAGCATGGTCTGGAACTGGGCGAACAGTCGGCGTTGAACTTCATTTCCATGATCGGTACCGAGCTTGGCAGTGGTGCGTTTCGATTGTATGGCGAGAGCGACGAGCGCTTCAAGGTTCGAGGCGGCAATCAACAGATCGCCGATCGGATCGCCGGTGAGCTGGCGCACAGAGTTGCCTACGGGCATCGTCTGGAGCGTTTACAAGCGGTTGGTGATCGGTACGCTCTACAGTTCAGAACCGGCAGCACCACGGTGGACGTGCTTGCCGATGTGGTGATCTGCGCGATCCCGTTTTCGGTGTTGCGCACCATCCCCATGGAGGTCCACCTGCCAACGCGTCTCAAGGAGATGATCCGGGAGCTGCACTATGGCGCAAATGCCAAGACCCTTGTGGGGTTCGACCGTCCGTTCTGGCACGACCTGGGTGCCTCGGGCGTCGTGTATACGGATCTACCGATCCAACTGGCCTGGGACAATACGGCGATGCAAGGCGTGCAGGGGGCCGGGATGACCATGTACTCCGGCGGTAGCACCTGCCGAATGGTGATGGGTATGGACAAGCAGGAGGCACGAGCCGTGCTGCTGGACGCCCTGGCCTCCGTCTGGCCATCAGCCCAAGACCACCCCTCTCTGCGCTTCGAGCGGATGAACTGGCCACAAGCCCCCTTCATCAAAGCCAGCTATTCCAGCTTCGGTCCAGGACAGTGGACGCGGTTCTATGGCTGCGTAGAGCGAAGCAATAGCGATACACTGATGTTCATCGGAGAGCATGCCGACGACCAGTTTCGCGGCTACATGAATGGCGGAGCCCGGTCGGGCCGACTGGCGGCGGAAGCCGTCCTCCAGCGTCTGAATCGCTAAGCTCTCCGTTACGGTGCCCACAGGTGTCGGCTCAGGTCCACCTCGTCGCCAATGAACTGCACCCCCTCGGCCTCCAGGCGCTCGCGCATGGCGTACGGGGTCTCAAAGTGTTGGCGTCCGGACAAGGCTCCAAACCGGTTCACAACCCTATGGGCAGGGATATCCTGCCGATCGCGAAGGGCGATCGCATTCAGGGCCCAGCCTACCATCCGAGCCGATGATCGCATGCCCAAGGCTTCGGCGATGTGACCATACGTGGTCACCCGTCCGGAGGGGATCTGTCGGACCAGTTCGTACACGCGTTCGTAGAAGTCGTTCGTCATGAAGTGTTTCGGCACATCGCTGAATGCCGTAACTTAGGAGTTCATGTCAAACCAGAGGTATTCTTATGAAGGTCGTGTTGACCATCGCAATGGCCGCCGTATTGACCATTGCCTGCAATGCCCAATCGGGAGCAAGTAACGTGGATCTGAAGAGTGATAAGGACTCGGCATCGTATGCCATTGGCACGAATATCGGTCAGTCCATGAAGCAGCAGGGGCTGGATGTGGACGCCGATCTGCTGTCGGCCGGCCTGCGCGACGCGCTCAAGGGCGAGTCGAAGCTGACCGACGATCAAGTGCGCGCCATTCTGATGGCCTTCCAGGAAAAGGCCATGCGCCAGGCGGACGAGAAGCGGATGAAAGAGGGCGAAGAGGCCATCAAGAAGGCCACCGATTTCCTGGCTGCCAACAAGTCCAAGCCAGGCGTGATGACCACGCCGAGCGGTCTGCAGTACAAGGTGATCAAGGAAGGAACCGGCGCCAAGCCGAAGGCCACCGACCAGGTGAAGGTGCACTACACCGGTACGCTGATCGACGGTACGAAGTTCGACAGCTCGGTGGACCGTGGCGAGCCGGCTACGTTCGGCCTGAACCAGGTGATCCCGGGCTGGACGGAAGGTCTGCAGCTGATGACCGTTGGCTCGAAGTACATGCTGTACCTCCCGCCGTCACTGGGCTACGGAGAGCAGGGCGCCGGTGGCTCGATCGGACCGAACCAGGCATTGATCTTTGAGGTTGAATTACTCGAGATCGTAAAGTAACGTGATCAAAGAACGGTGGTTCTCCGTAGGTTATACCCGTGAGGAGCCACTTCGTTCATGCACGGATCACCCCTGCGGTGATCGCCCGATTGCAAGAGACCTACCCGACCCTTCGGATCGATTCCGATGGGTCGGGTAGTTCGTTTCAGGCCGACACGTCGGCGCTCTCTGCAGAACAGCTCCGACGGTTGACGCTGGACCTGGAATTCTTCGAGCGCAATCCCACGTTGCCTCTCGAGAGCTTGTGCTCTCATCTTGATACCTATTCGCCCAGAACGCCATCGCAGATAGAGATGCTGGAGTTCGCCAAGCGTCTTGCGGCGCTCAAGGGCGAAAGCGTCGGAGCCGGACTCTACATGTGGGGCGAGGCCGGGATCGGCAAGAGCCATATCGCCGTTGGCTTGGCCAAGGATTTCATGGAGCGCGGTCTGGATCCGATCTTCATGACCGCCGACACGTACTCGTTCGACACGCATCTGCGGCTGGAACCGGGCCAGGTCTGGATCATCGATGACATGAATTCCGGCTACGGGATCTCCAGCCGTCTGTACAAAAAGGTGATCCTGAACATCCACGATCGTGGGGGCCGCGTGTTCGTGACCAGCAACAAGCCCTACGAAGACCTGATGCGAGAGATGTTCGTTGGTGATGGCGATGCCGAACGCATGCGGTACGAAGACCGCACCAAGGGCATGTTCAAGATCCTGCACGTGGTGGGCGCTTCGTATCGGCAGGAGCAGGCTTGGTATCATCGGGATCAGCCGAATTCGGACACAGAATAGGACAATGTCCACTGGAATTCGCGGTATCTTTGTGGATTCCTTGAATTGAGAGATCTCCTGTGTCCAAACTTCCTATCGTGGGACTGGTCGTGGTCCCATTCGTCGGCGTCGTATACGCCGCCTACCTTGCCATTACCGGCAATGTTTCGACAACCGACATTGTTCTGGCGCTCGCCGGTATGATCCTGACCGAGTACGGCGTAACGGCCGGCTACCACCGTCTGGTGGTCCACCGCTCCTTCGATGCGGTCAAGCCTCTCAAGGCCATCATCCTGGCGTTCGGCTCCATGGCCTTCCAGGGGCCGGTACTGCATTGGGCTTCCGTGCACACCAAGCACCACGCACACTCCGATCAACAGGGAGATCCGCACTCCCCTACGATCTCCGGCTTCATCTATGCGCACTTCGAGTGGCTGATCGACATGAACAGCGACGAGCTGGATCAGATCATCACCAAGTGGGGCGGCCGGTACCAGCGCGATCCGATGCTGGTGTGGTTCTCCAAGACCTTCCTGTTCTGGTCCGTCTTCTCGCTGATCGTTCCGGCAGCGATCGGATTTTTGGCAGGGGGCTGGTGGGGCGCCTGGACCGGCTTCATCTGGGGTGGCCTGGTTCGGATCTTCTTTACCTCGCACGTTACCTGGTCGGTGAATTCCGTGTGCCATTACGTAGGCGGCCGCATGTTCAAGACCACGGACAAGAGCCGCAACAATCCGATCGTTGGCCTGCTGGCCCTCGGCGAAGGATGGCACAACAACCACCATGCTTTCCCGGCCTCGGCGTTTCACGGTCTTACGTGGTGGCAGCTCGACTTCACCGGGTTCACGATCCGTGTGTATGAAGCCCTTGGCCTGGCCAAGAGCGTGGTGCGCATTCCGCAGAACTTGTTGGAAAAGCGCCGGCAAACCACCGAAGAGTTCCTGAATGTGCAGGCACTACCAATGACCGATGGCGGTCAGCCAGAGCTGATCGAGCCGGTGGAGCTGGACGAAGCGGCCTAACAAGCCCCCTTCCCATCAACTTTGAGAGCAATTCGACCGGTCGTAAACCGACCGGTCATTTTTTTACTTGCATACGTACAACTACGTACGTATTATGCACTCCCCGCTCATGGAATCGGCTGCGTTCCTGGAGGCACAGACGGGGTGCTGCAGTCTTAACACATTGGGGATACGTCACATGCGCGCATTCCTTTCGCTAGTAGCCATCGCGATCTTCTTCCTGCTGATCTCCTGCAGTCCCAGCGAAACCTCGCCAACGGCGGCATCATCGGGCAAGCAGGATGGCACCATCCAGTCCACGGACGTCACGCACCGCACGTTCGATACACGCGGCGTGGTGACAAACGCCTGTATTCCCGAGCGGGTAACCTACGACGGGGTCCTGAAACTCACGATCAAGGTCAAGGAGCAGGGCAACGGATCCACCAGCCGATTGATCGAATCGGACATCAAGGCCAAGGGTGTCGGATCGGTCTCTGGCGACGCCTACGAGATCATGTCTTCCTCGGGATCCGTGAATGCGTATGAGGTCGGCCCTCCGTTCCCGCGGGAATTCACGTCCTTCACGGAGCGAAAGCTGGTCTCCAAGGGATCCTCGGCCAATGCGTGGGTCACGTTCAAGACCGTGACCACGTGGGACGAGAATGGAGTCTTGATCGGTCAGGAAACCACGTCGACAACGGATTGCAAATGACATGACCAGCCATCTTGCCTTACACCACCGGTCGTTCAGTGCCCAGTGCGCATTGAGCGACCGCTTCCATGTAACGCAAGATGACCGGTCGCTTGGAAAGGACGCACGATGAAAACACGGATCGACCCTGCCTCGCTTGTAGACAAGGGGCTCGAATTGATGTATCTCCGGGGGTACAACGATGTGAGCATCAAGGACCTGGTGGATGCCGCCGGGATGCCGAAGGGGTCGTTCTACAACCACTTCAAGAGCAAGGAAGACTTTGCTCTCGCCGTGATCGACCGGTATGCCGAGATGTGGCATACGGAGCTGCGCACCTTTCTTGCCGACAAGAAGTATCCGGCCCGCGAGCGATTCTCGCGCTTCTTCGATCACATGATCGACACCTACGAGAACTCCACCCACTTCACCAGAGGCTGCCTGGCGGGCAACTTCAGCCAGGAGCTGGGCGATGTGAACGACGTCTTCGCCCAACACGTCGATACCGTCTTCCGAACCGCAGAATCCTACTTCATCCACGCCGTTCGCGACGGACAACGCGAGGGTTCGATCGACCCTAAGCTGGATGCCGAGGCAACCGGCCAATTCCTCCTGAATGCCTTCGAAGGCGCCATGGTACGCATGAAGAGCGCTCGTTCCAGTAGGCCCCTTACAGCGTTTCGGAATCTGGTGTTCACGACCATCATCCGTTAAAGTAAACGACTTACGGAACCATGCCGGGGTTCCTGTTACCCGGATTGGATCTTGGAATTTCGTGCGGTTTTACGATCTTTGTATCGATACGCCTAGCGTACAACGATGCAGGGTCGATATGAGCACCACCGTCACAGTAAGCCCCAAGTACCAGATCGTGATCCCGCAGGAAGTGCGAGACACGATGAAGATCAAGCCTGGCCAAAAGGTCATGTTCATGGAGTGGCGAGGCTCCTTCGTACTGGTGCCGGTCCTCGAGCCAGATGAGGCATTCGGCATTTTCAAGGGACACGACGTGGTCATTGAGCGGGAGAAAGAGGACTACGACTGATGATCGATCAACCCATCGTCATGGATTCCTCGATCTGGGTGGAGTTCTACCTGGGTAATACTCGCATACGCGATCTGGTGATCGAACCCATGCGCAAGCATGCCATCATTGTTCCTACCGTCTGCATCTATGAAGTGTCGCTGGCGGTGGAACGCCGCATCGGCGAGGACATGGTGCGGGTGGTGGTAGCGAATATGCGCGGGCAACTCGTGGACCCACTCACAGCCGAACGAGCCGTTGCTGCAGCACAGATCCGAAATGATCGTAAACTCGCCATGGCCGATGCGATGGTCTACGCAGCTACCACAGCTCATCAAGCGGTCCTGCTGACTCAGGACCGCGATTTTGATGGGCTACCGAACGTACGATACCTCAAACCATCCTATTGAATACCATACAGTGACACGTATGACACAGAACCTCGATATGATCCAGCGGGTCTACGCGAATCTGCCAGACAAGATCAGCAACGCGCGCCGCATCGTTGGCAAGCCCCTTACCCTGACCGAGAAGATCCTCTACGCCCACATGGATGAGCTGCCGTCGGCACCGCATGAGCGCGGCAAGGCCTATGTGAATTTCAACCCGGACCGCGTAGCCATGCAGGACGCAACGGCCCAGATGGCCCTGCTGCAGTTCATGAGCGCGGGGATCCCACAGGTGGCTGTACCCAGCACGGTGCATTGCGACCACTTGATCCGCGCCGAGCACGGAGCCAAGACCGACCTGTCCAACTCGCTGGACGAGAACAAGGAAGTGTTCGACTTCCTCGGATCCGTCTCCCGGAAATATGGCATCGGCTTTTGGAAACCGGGTGCCGGGATCATCCACCAGGTGGTCCTTGAGAACTACGCCTTCCCGGGCGGTATGATGATCGGCACGGACTCTCATACGCCGAATGCAGGGGGCTTGGGAATGATCGCCATCGGTGTTGGCGGTGCCGATGCGGTAGACGTGATGGCCGGCATGCCGTGGGAGCTCAAGATGCCCAAGGTGATCGGTGTGAAACTGACGGGCAAGATGAGCGGCTGGACCTCGCCCAAGGACGTGATCCTGAAGCTGGCCGGGATCCTGACCGTGAAAGGTGGAACCGGTGCGATCGTGGAGTACTTCGGCGACGGAACCGCATCGTTCAGCGCCACGGGTAAAGGTACGATCTGCAACATGGGCGCCGAGATCGGCGCTACCACCTCCGTGTTTCCGTACGACGAGTCGATGGATCGCTATCTGCGCTCCACCGAACGCAACGACGTTGCCGACCTGGCTCGCACCGTAGCCGAGCACCTGCAGCCGGATGCCGACGTGGTGGCCAACCCGGCAGCCTACTACGACCAGGTGATCGAGATCGATCTGAACACCCTGGAGCCCCACATCAACGGTCCGTTCACCCCGGATCGCGCCATGGAACTCTCGGAGTTCGTCAAGGCCGTCAAGGACAACAACTGGCCCGAAGAACTGCGCGTGGGCCTGATCGGTTCGTGCACCAATTCGTCCTACGAAGACATGAGCCGCGTGGCCGAGATCGCCGCGTTCGCATCCGAGCACGGCTTGGCTGCCAAAAGCGAGTTCACCATCACGCCAGGCTCGGAGCAAGTGCGCGCTACCATCGAGCGCGACGGCATCCTCGAGAAACTCGAGTCTGTTGGCGGCGTGGTCCTTGCCAACGCCTGCGGCCCGTGCATCGGACAGTGGAAGCGCCACGACGTGCAGGCCGGAGACAAGAACTCCATCATCACTAGCTTCAACCGCAATTTCACCGGCCGTAACGATGGCATCAAGGAAACGCATGCCTTCGTAGCCTCGCCGGAAACAGTTGCCGGATTCGTACTTGCCGGCAAGCTCACGCACAACTTCATCAAGGATCCGATCGATGGTGTGATGCTGCAAGCGCCGGTCGGTAAAGAACTTCCGGAAGGGGGCTTTGTACCCGATCCCGATGGCTTTGTCGCACCCGCTGCGGATGGCAGCGGCGTAGATGTGGTGATCGCACCGGACAGCAACCGCCTGCAAAAGCTCGAGGCCTTCAAGGCTCCGAAGAAGGAAGAGTACGTGAACATGCCGCTGCTCCTGAAGGTCAAAGGCAAGTGCACCACCGACCACATCTCCATGGCCGGACCGTGGCTGCGTTTCCGCGGACACCTGGACAACATCTCTAACAACATGTTCATTGGTGCGATCAACTACGTGAACGACACCGCCAACAGCATCAAGAATACCTTTACTGGCGAGTACAACGAAGTCCCTGCTGTAGCCCGTGATTACAAGGCTCGTGGTGCCTATTGGGTGGTGGTGGGAGACGAGAACTATGGCGAAGGATCCAGCCGTGAGCACGCCGCTATGGAGCCACGCTTCCTCGGTGGCAAGGTGATCCTGGTGAAGAGCTTTGCTCGCATCCACGAGACCAACCTGAAGAAGCAGGGTATGCTGCCGCTTACGTTCGCCAACCCGGCAGACTACGAACTGATCCGCGAAGATGACCGCCTGTCGATCGACATCGACCAACTCGCACCAGGCGCAGAACTGACGATCACGATCAGCCATGCGGATGGATCCACGGACTCCATTCAGGCCAAGCACACCATGAACGACCAGCAGATCGGCTGGTTCCGAGCCGGCAGTGCGTTGAATCTGATCGCCGGCCGGTAAGGCATCCTTCTCGACCGTTGCAAGCCCCTTTCCATCCCGATGGAAGGGGGCTTTGTGGTTGTGCGACACCTCGACGTCGATCCTGCAGGATTTTCCTTCCATTAGTGACAGAAAGCACATACCTTCACGTCGGGGAATCGAGGAGAGTCGGAGTTGCCAGATGGGGATCCGTGCAACTTGCCGCTTGCGCTACCATGGGATGGAGGTCCAATGGCCAGTCGAACCTTTGAAGAGATCGAAAGCGATTTCGCGACCGGCGTAGGCTCGCGCAATGCCCGATTGTTGAATGACGTGTCGGTCGAACTCCGACAGTTCGAGACGGAGTCTGCGCATGCGCTCGCCTATCGCGCACGATCGTTTAGCAATCTGCTCGAAGGACGGTACAAGGAAGCCAAGGACGATCTGATCCTAGCCCTTGAACTCTATCGCAAGATCGGAGACAAGAAAGGCATGGCGTCCTGCCTGAATGGCATCGGCATCATTCATGAGGAGCTTGGCGATTACTCGGCCTGCTTGGAACACCTGCACAAAGCGTTAGCGCTATACGAAGAGATCGCCGACGTGGGAGGCATGGGCGCCGTTACCAGCAACATCGGCAATGCCTTCAATGCCACCGGCGACCTCCCGGCCGCTATGGAGTATTGGAACCGAGCACTGGCCTTGCATGAACAGGCGGGAAGCCGACAGAACATCGCGAACACCACGTCCAACCTCGGCTCTCTCTTCGCCTCCACGGGCGATAAACAACGCGGGATCGAGTTCATTCAGCGCGCCTATCAGATCCACCTGGAGCTGGAGAACTTTGGCTATGCCGCCGGGACGTGCGCCGAGATCGGTAGCCACATGGCGGCTGAGGGCGACCTTGAAGGGGCGAATGCATGGATGGAGCGAGGCTTTCAACTTCTGGACCGACTCACGGACGTTGGGTCACGCGCCAACGTGCTCATTCACTTCATGCAATTCCTCGAAGAACAGGGCCAGCTGGACGACGTTGACGAGCTGCTGAGAACGCAGGGGCATGTGCTGGACCACTCTCCCACCACGATCACGGCCAAGATGTTGGTAGAGGCCAAGCTGGCCGTGCATCGAGCCGAGTATGAACGCGCACGCACGCTGTTCTCCGAAGCACTCAGCCAGTCCACCTCTCGCAATGAACGCCAGGGAATGGCCGAGATCCACAAACACCTACGCGACCTTGCAAAGTCCATGGGCGACTTTGACGGGTACATCCGGCATAATGAAGAGCACCTCCGGCTATCGGAAGAGGTCAGTGGTGCCGCGTCGGCCCGCCGCATGGTGATGCAGGAGAAGGAACGCGAGATCGAAGAGGAGCGCAAGCAGCGAGATCGTGAACGCGAGATCCTGTACGGAGCTCTCCCGCAGCATGTGGCCGAACGATTGGTGCGTGGCGAAGAGGTCACCGATGCCTTTGCCTCGGCCAGCGTGATGTTCCTTGACCTGGCCGGATTTACGCGCATCGCCTCCACCATCCCACCCGGCCATGTGGTCCATCTTCTGGAGTCGATCTTCAGCGTCTGTGACGAGATCATCCTGAAACACGGCGTTACCAAGGTGAAGACCATCGGAGACTCCTACATGGCGGTCGCCGGCGTTCCGGATATCCAGGCCGACCATGTGGACCGCATGGCCAAAGCCGCCACCGAGATCCAGCGAGCGCTGACGGAGCTCCAACTGAAGATGCCGCCGGAGTTGGGAGACACCTCGTGGGTGAACACGATCCCGGAGGTCCACGCCCGCGTTGGTGTGCACTGCGGGCCGGTCGTAGCCGGCGTAGTGGGTAAAGAGCGACTGCAGTACGACGTGTGGGGCGATGCCGTGAACGTGGCTTCGCGCATGGAGAGCTCCGGCGAACCCGGCCGCGTGCAGGCCAGTCAGGAGTTCATCAATGCCTTGAGCGACCACTCCGTGTGGCAGGTCGAACCTCGGATCGCCTTCGAGATCAAGGGCAAGGGAATGATGCAGACCTACTGGCTGGATCACCTCTAGCAAGCCCCCTACACTAACAATCCTCATTGTGTTCCGGTCCGGCAACGGATAGGTTAATGGCGTCTCCAAACTCTCCACTTCCCCGGAGTTCGCCATGACCAGCAACCAACGCGTAGCCCTTGTGACCGGTGCCTCCTCCGGGATCGGCGCTGCGATCGTCCGACGCCTCGTCCACGATGGCTGGGCCGTAGTCCTGGCCGATGTCAGCGATGCCGCCGGATCAGAACTCTCCGCCACGCTGAATCGTGAAGGGGGCTCAACCTGTTATGTCCACTGCGACGTCTCTTCGTTGGCGGACAACCAACGAGCCGTGGATCTGGCACTCGAGACCTATGGCCGGCTGGATGCCGCCGTGAACAATGCCGGCATCGGCGGTGAATCGGGTCCTACCGCCGACTACAACCCCGATTCCTGGCAGCAAGTGATGGACATCAACCTCACGGGTCCGTTCTACGGCATGAAGGCCCAGATCCCGGCAATGCTCAAGAACGGCGGCGGCTCGATCGTGAACATGGCCAGCATCCTGGGCGCTGTGGGTTTTGGTAGTGCTCCGGCGTACACCGCGGCCAAGCATGGCCTGGTTGGTCTTACCAAGGCGGCAGCGCTTGACCATTCATCGCAGGGTGTGCGCATCAATGCCGTTGGTCCGGCGTTCATCCACACTCCCATGATCGCTCATGTGATAGACGACCCGGCCATGGGGCCGATGCTGCAACAACTGCACCCGATCGGTCGGATCGGCCGTCCCGATGAAGTGGCCGCACTCGTAGCCTTCCTCGTCTCGGAGGATGCCTCGTTCATCACCGGATCGTACTACGCCGTGGACGGCGGCTACCTGGCCCGTTGATCAGATCACGTAGCGCGCCGCTGCCATCAGAGCAACACACACCGCCAGCAGGATCCCGATCGTCAGGCCTCGGACTCGCATGTTGATGCGAAGCACCTGCATCTCGGCCAGCTGATCGGCTGAAGGGGGCTGGCCCGCTGTAGCGATCCGGCCGGCCAGCGTGCCCATCCGCAGTGCTAACGGACGCACCATCAGGATACCGTACACGAACGTGCCGATGCCGATCACGCTTCCAAGCGTGAGGGTTGTGCCGTGGACGGACGCGATCCATGCTCCGTTGAACCCACCGGAGACGATCCAGAACATCCACACGCCGGAGGCGATCACAACGAGTGGGGCGATCAACATCACCCGTACGAGCGGCGTCCTTCCCGTAAGAGCCTGCATGAATGGCCCGGCACCGGGTCCGGCGATCCGCGATGCCGGCTCGACGAACAGGGCGAGTGAAAACGCCCATCCAGCCCACAGCACACCAAGAACGATGTGCACCAACCTGAGCGTGATCATCAAGACGTCCATAGGTCCCTCCTTCTTTGAACGTGTGACAGGGTGGCAAGCTACGCCCGAGAACCACGCCTCAAACACTTCTCACGCATCTTCGTTGAGTATTTTTCGCTTCCCACCTCCCCTGTCCACCCCTGCCTGAAAGGATCGTTGCACGTGACCGCACTCGTTGTTGGTGGCTCCGGCTTGATCGGATCCGAACTCTTGCACCGAATATCCTCTTCCTCCACCTACACCCGTGTTGTGTCGATCGGTCGACGGCCTCTCCCCTTTCCCACTCCGATCGGCGTGGAGCATCGCGTGGTGGATCTGTTCGGCCCCTTGCCCGATGACCTTCGACCGGACGTGGTGTTCTGTTCTCTGGGGACCACGATCAAGGACGCCGGATCAGAAGAGGCGTTTCTGCACATCGACCACGACCTACCCGTGCACATCGCTACAGAGGCTCGGGCTCGCAATACCACCACCTTCGTGGTGATCAGTTCGATGGGAGCCGACCGAGACTCTCGCGTCTTCTACAATCGGGTCAAGGGCCTCACGGAGTCCGAGCTGGAGCATGTGGGCTTCGATCGCCTCTGCATCCTGCGTCCGTCGTTGCTCTTGGGCAACCGCCGCGAGCCACGGATGGGCGAAGAGATCGCCTCGCTGCTGATGCAGACCTTTGCGTGGCTGATCCCCAAGCGCTGGCGAGCCGTGCGCGCGGCCGACGTGGCAGCGGTCATGCTGCTGATGGCCGAGCAGTCCGAGGCGGGGGTCACCGTGGCCCTGAACCACGACATCCTGCGGCTGGCAGGCGCTACTGTTACCCAGTAACCGATCAGGGGTCTCTGCGTTGTGTGGTCAGTGTGTTCGAACACCACCACATCCCATCCACCACTCATTGCATCCACTATGCGAATTCGATCGATGATCACGCTAGCGGTCCTCCTCGTTGGGGCACTGGCCGCTTCGGCACAACTGCCCTTCCAGGTGATCGTACCGGATTCCGGGTACCTTGGCCTGGAAACATCCGTCGGCAAGTCCGTTACCTCCAACGTCGTCCTGATCCGCACTACCGATGTCGTAGAGTCCATTCAGATCACGGGTGTGGAATCCCCCTTCTCCACGCCCGAGACGACCATCAATTTCAATGGCAGTGACACCGTCGTCGCTGCCTTCACTTTTACACCTTCCACGGTGGGCCGGACGGACAACCCCGTCCAGTTCAGCGCCTTGGGCTACGCCCGGGAGGTCGTGCTGGTCGGATTTGCCGTTGGCGCACGCCCTCGGTTCGCCGTATCACCGACCGTGCTCGACCTGGGAATGATGCTCCCATCCGACACTCGCGAGGCAGCATTCACCGTGACCAATCTTGGGACCGAAGACCTGACGGTTGGCTGGGCCGACCCGGGTCAATTCGCCGGTTTCTTTGTGGACGGTAAGATGGCTACGTCCGTTTTCGTTCCTGCGGGTTCATCTTCCTCCGTGTTGGTGCGCGTGAACGGATCGGCTCTGGACGACGGCGAGAATTCCACCACCATTCAGATCGGAGACGGACGCCTTATCGATAGTTCCGGGATCACCTCCATTTCCTTGGAGATTCGAGCCACGCGCCGTCCTGAAGGACGCCCGTGGTTGTTGATCAACCCAAAGAACCTGGAGTTCTCACGGTACGACGATGAACCCTACCCGACTCGGCAGTTCACGATCATTAACCTGAGCGACATCGACTGCACGATCGATAACGTGGAGCTCATCGCCGGTTCGGCGTCCGTGTTCAGTATCTCCTCGCCCATTGCCTTTCCGTCCGTTCTCAGCGGAGGCGACACGATCCTGGTCACGGTTGCCTGTGCACCCGAAGCCACCGGCATCCATACCGACTCGGTCCTGATCTGGGGTCGCGAGCTAGCGGACACCCAAACGCAACTGATCGGTTGGGTACGCCTGATCTCCGCCGATACCGTGAGAGAACAAGCACCGCCGTTGCAGATCACGATGCAGACGAACGACGCAAAGGTTGGGGAGACCTGCCGTGCAACGTTCACCAACGGCGGCGATCTGCCGTCCGAGATCGATCATGGCGTGGTCACCCTGCGGTACAATTCCACCGTGCTTGTGCCGGTGTCCATCACGCTGGATGCGAACGACCCCATCGTAGATGGCTTCCGCACGTCCCGCTTCCGCCTGATCCCGAGCGGCCACAACCTGGGAGACCGCACAGGGCTCGTGGAATTCACCGTTGCTTTAGGCAATGCTGCCAACACCACGCTGGACGTCGTGCAGCTGGACTGGGTGAATGCCAATGGCGACCCCACCGGTCACCGCACGAGTGTGAACGGCACGCTGGTGTCCGTGCTGGACGCACGCGGCTTCGAGGTGAATCCGTCTGCCGGCCCCTTGACCATGTCCGTCAGCCCCCTTCCTGCTTCGGGTCTGACCACCATCACCTACAAGCGTGGCTCCGCTGCACCGGCCACGTTGCGCCTGGTGAATGCCCTCGGCGTTGTGGTCCGAGATCTCTCGGCCCGCGTACAATCTGAAGAAGGATCGTTCGAGATCAACACGTCCGGACTGCCGTCCGGCGCGTACTACCTTGCCATGAATGCCGGTGCGTATTCCAACGTCCTGCTGATGACCATCGAATGAGATGACGCTTCGATCGCGCATCACGGTGCTGTTGACCGTGATGATCACATCCCTCCAAGTGCAGGGCCAGGCGGTGATCCGCCTCGGCCCTGTTCTTGGTTATCGACAGTTCTCTGCGACCGTGTCGGCGTCTCCGGAACCGGACGTGATCACGACACAGGGGGCCTCGGGCCTGATGCCCACCGCTTCCCTCTCGGTCGGGACGATGCTGCCCGTGGGGTCGGATCTTGCCGTACGGGCAGACGTCGAAGCCCAGTGGTCCTGGGCTACGTTGTCTCGTCCGTATGCGACCGTGTTCTCCATCGGCGGCGAGGCCCAGAACGGTACCATCCGGCGCGACGTACAGGTCTCGTCTTCGTCACTCGGCCTGAGTGCGGGCCTTGCGTGGTTCCCGTCTGCAGACGTTTCCCTTTCGGCCGGTCTCGGCGCGATGTTCCCGCCAACACTCCAGATCGCGGTCCGCGACGAGATCGAGTCTCCGACCGGCGTGACCTTTGTATCGACCGGTACACCCGAGCGCGACCTGGGCAGCGGATGGTTGGCCGGCGGCCCGGCACAGACGTACGGATTCGCCCAGATCGCGGCATCGAAGATGTATCGGATCGGCCCGCAGTGGCAGGTGGCGCCTCAGGCTCGCGCCCGCGTGGCACTCACATCGGCCCTGGCCAACGAGGCCTGGTTTCCGTGGGAGATCGGCATTGGACTGGACGTGGGCTTTGCGTTCGCTTCAGCAGCTGCGGTTCCTTCAGCTCCGGACGTTGGAATGGCGGCGCAGTACTATCGAAGCGTGCGCGATACGGTCACGCTGGTCGACGCGTTTCAGATCGGTCGAACAGACACGCTATGGGTTCTCGACACCACTGACTACACCGAGACCGTTCGGGGTCCGGATGTCGACACGCTGATCCTGACGCAGCACATTCGTGTGGAGCGCCACCTGCCGGGACCTCCTCCGTTCCTTTCGACCATGCTCGACGTGATCGCCGACGACCAGGCGGCCGACTCCGTGGCCGCCGTCTGGATCAGCGTTGAGTGTGTGAGCGACACCACAGCCACTACGACCGTGACCATGTCTGCAGACCAGCAACCGGTGTGGACCGAGGTTGTGCGGGGACCCCATGCTGAATGGACCGTGCTTCTGCGCGATGTGCTGCCGGACATCTCCACTCGGCAGGTGATCGTGTTGGAGGTTTCGGCCGTAACGACGGATGCCGTCGGCCAGTCTCTGAGCGCTGTCCCACGCGTGGTCACCCTGCGGCGAACACCGCAGAATTCCAACCTGCAACGCTCACGGTAAGGGGCTGTTCAGTTGCGCAGGCGCTGCTGCGCGATGGCGAGCTGGCGCTGGATCTCCGGCATCAGGTGCAGGAACTGCCCACGTCGAGCCAATTCCTCACTTCGCTGCAAAGCGGAAGCTGCATGTGCCCACTGCTTGCGAACCAGGCACAACCGGCCCAGTCCCAGGTACTCATTGGCTGCTCGCAGCGGATCGGTAGACTCGAACTGCATTGCCCGAGCCAGTACGCGTTCGTACTCGGCCGTGAACCCATCCACTGTACCGTCCGCCATCAATTGGGTCGGCATTTCACTCTCGACCGACGCCGTCGCATCCTTTGCAGATGGGCGTGTCGGCGACGTGGAGGGGGCTGCATCCGGTGCGTCTACACGGTTCTGCTGAACCTGCGTCGCAACTGGCGTCTGTACCTGGGCTTGCACGGTCATCCGTGGCGGCTCCTGCACCGAAGGCGTTTGGGATAGCAGCCACCATGCTGCTCCGATGACCGCCGCCACCGAGACACCACCCATGGCCAGTCGATGCCACCGGGTTGGGCGCAGCTGTCCTGCGAGTTCGTCTGCCGTCTCCACAAGGGTAGGTCGTGCCTGCTGCAGCCAGTCGGCAGAGGCATCGCGAAGAAGATCGTCGAGCGATTTCATGAGGAATGTCCGATCAATGGTCCAAGGGCTACGGACAGGCGTTCTCGTGCGCGGAACAGCCTGACCTTGACAAGTGATTCGGTGATCCCCTCGGACTCGGCAATGTCGCGTATCGACATCTCGCCAAAGTACCGCAGCAGGATCACCGTGCGAAATTCTTCCGGCAGGTCCAGGATGGATCGCTGGACCAGTTCAGTGGTTTCCGACGCTTCGAGTGGGTCGGTCTCGATCTCGTCCCACGGATCGGTATCCAGGGTCTCGAACCGTTTGGCTTTGTGCTCCCAGGAACGGCCTGCATTCCGTGCGATCGTGAAGATCCAGCCCATGAGGTTCTCGTACCGATAGCGGTTTCGGTGCTCGAACACCGCTGCCATCGTGTGCTGAAACAGGTCTCTGGCATCATCCATATCTCGCGTAAAGCTCAGGCAATACGCCAGCAGGGGGCGAGAAACCTCTTCATACAACTCACGGAACGCTCGCTCGTCGCCGTCGGCAACCCGACGGAACAACTGGTTCAGCCGCTGCGTCTCGGTCTGGTGCGATAATGTGGGTCCTGCGATCACGTCCACCTAACATCCCGAAGGCATCGCGGTTACAGACATCGCGGCGAGCTAACATCCGTCATTGCCAGCCCCTTTCCAGCCGACGTAGATTCCCGTGTCACCAACTGAGGAGACGACCATGACCACCACTGAGCATCCGCTGCTGGCCGATCTGCTGGCCAATACCGAGCGGCCATGCCTGAGTCTGTATCTGCCAACCCACCGTACGCAACCGGAGCGCCGAGACGATCCCACGCGGTACCGCGCCCTTGTCCGACGCCTGGAAACCTCTCTGGAAAAGACCTATACCAAGACGGAGGTCGAGGCGCTGATGCGTCCATTCAAAGCGCTGCAGGAGGACGAAGAGTTCTGGAATGCGCGTCGAGAGGGCATCGCCCTGTTCGCGTCGCCTCAGGTAACCGTAGCGCAGCATCTGGATCGTTCGGTCCCGGAACTGGCGATCGCTGCCAACAGCTTCCACCTGAAGCCCATCCTGCGGCTGCTACAGACCGTGGAGACCTACCATGTGCTAGCGCTTACCAGCGAGAGGATCGCCTTGTACGTTGGGGACCGCGACGGCCTGGTGGAGGTCGATCTGGACGCGTCCGTCCCCCGCACCCTGGAAGAGGCGCTGGGGTACGAGGTCACCCACCGCGAAGCCACCGTGATGAGCGCTGGCGGGGCACGCATTCTGCATGGTCATAGCAGTGCCAGAGAAGAGGCCGACCTGGACACCGAGCGGTTCTATCGGGTGATCGACAAGGCCATCTACGATGCGTACAGCCGCCCCTCAGGTCTGCCACTCATCCTGGCCGGGTTGCCGGAACAGCTGGCGGTCTTTCACAAGGTCCGCAAACACAACCACAACGTGCTGCTCGAAGGCATCGCCGCTCATCCGGATGCGCTCACCGTGAAAGACCTCACGCGCCGAGCCTGGGAGGTGATCGAACCCTATCAGGTGCGGTACAGCCAGGAACTGGTGGAACGGTTCATGGCGGCGCAGGTCAATGGAAAGGGGCTTGCTGACCCGCGCGACGTGGCAAAGGCTGCCGCCGAGGGACGCATAGACGTACTGTTCGTCGAAGCCGAGCGCCAGATCCCGGGTATGGTGGACGCTACCACGGGCGAGGTCGAATTCGATTCTCTGAACCATCCGGAAGTTGATGATCTGCTGGATGATGTGGCCGAGCTCGCGCTCCGTCACAAGGGTCGCGTTCTTGTTCTACGAACTGAGCACATGCCAACGGCTACTGGCATTGCGGCCATTCTGCGGTACTGATCATTCGGGCACCCAACACAACGAACACGGGCTGCTGTGGTAACCACAACAGCCCGTGCTCTGCTTCCTACCTCGATCGAGGAGTTCTACTGGTGGATCACGATCACCGTGACCGGTTTGGTTTTCATTTTGAACCTCCTTGTGGGAACACGGGCATAAAGGAGATATAAGGGGTCGACGGCACAGCGCTTGGTGGAAGTGCGGCTGGCGCTTCCTCTCCTGCCGGCCCCAGCGAGCGGATGAACGCATAGATGGCCTGAAGGTCATCGTGCTTCATGGCGTGCAAGGCCCACCATGGCATGGGGGGAAGGGCTTCATAGGTACGCACATACTGCACCCATTGCTCCTCTTCCATCCGGTCCACCATGCGTCGCAGGTTTGTTGGGTACGATGTACCCCAAGGTCCGCTGAAGCCCATCGGAGCGCCTACAAGCCACTCTGACTCCGGCACCTGACCGGCACGCTCCCCGAACATGGGTGTGTGACAGTCGTTGCATCCACCGATCACCACCAGGTACCGTCCACGGTCGACCTTGGCCGACACAGCCGAATGATCCTCACCGCGCGCCACGCCGCGCTCACTGGAAAACAACAAGGCGGCTACGATCACAGCCGCTAGAACGAGTAGTCGAAGGGTCCAAAGCATATATCACCTACTGTCAAGATTCATGTGGATTCACTATCTCGGACCGTTCACCCGATAGGCTGTCGATCCGGATGCGAACGTACGGGCTTTGAATGCCAGAGCTACACAAACTTTCCGATATTTATCCGATGTCAAGAACACCTGATTCTGATCTGCATGCTCTTATTGCAAGCCTTAGTCAGGCAGAGCGGCGCTATGTCAAGCAGGAACTTCGACGTCATGTCCTTGGCGAGGTCAACCAGTCCGAGCTACTCTTTGATGCGATCGCGGCCCAGTCGGAGTACAACGAGGCGCGGATCAAGCAGCGGTTCGAGGGCCGGGGATTCGTACAGCGGCTACCCGAAGCCAAACGCGAACTGCTCACGGTGATCCTGCGAGCGATGCGCCAGTTCCATGCCGGGCGTACGGCCCAGCGCGAAGCGCTAACGGCGTATCTGGATGGGGTCTTCTTGCTGGGAAGGGGGCTTGCCCGCCTCGGTGATCGGAGGATGCGAGCCGCCGTGGAGGCTTCGGCCCTGACCGAGAACCACGCGTTGCGACTGCTGGCGACACATGGTCTGATGCAAGCAGAGCGCAGTAGTGTCCTGGCTGTTGAGCCTACGTCGGCATATGAACAGGACCCCATTGTGATCGAGGCGCAGCGCGCATTGGAAGCCGCCCGACTGCAGGCGCTGGAGCAGCGGATGCAGGCATTGGTGGAGCGCTATGGACAGTCCAGCAATCCGGCGGCGCTGGCGATCGCTCGAGACCTGGTCCGGCAGGCCTCGGCGTTGCAGCCCTTTGCGACCCTCACGGCCCATCACTCCTGGCTTCGCTTGCGCAGCCTGAATGCCCTCTTCTTTGATGTGGATCGATTGGGGGCGCTGGACCTGGACAAAGAGCGCCTGGCGATCATCGAATCCAACGAGTCGTTCCGGCGAGCCAATCTTTCCATGTGGCTCAATCTGCTGCACAGTGTGGCACTTCGCTTGTGCGTACTCGGACGTCCGGCTGAGGCGATCCCGTACCGCGAGACGCTGCGAGCTTACTGGTCTGGCGAGGAGGCTCCCCTGACCCCTGGCGTCCGCGCGAACGTGCTCGGTCAGTACTTGAATCTGGAGATCTTTCTTGCAGCCAGCCAGCTGGACCTGGCTTCGGTACAGCCGATCCTGAGCGGACTCCTTGCACTGATCGAGCAGCATGAGTCCGATGGCCCCACCGAGATCGGCATTGCGGCCTGGTTCAACCTTGGCCTGTTGGCTTTCGCAGACGGTCGGTATCGCGATGCGATCCGCTGGCTTCAGCGCGTGGACGAGTATCCGGCATCGATGCGGGCCGACGTTCACAGGGCAGCAGCGTACTTGTTGATCCTGTGCCATGTAGAGCAAGACCACGAGTCCGTGGTGCAGAGCATGGTGCGCCGCCAACGGCGATTGCTCAAGGGTACGGTGTTCGACCCCGCCGAAGAGGAGTTCCTGTCGTTGATGGCCCGGTACTTCGGTGTTGCGCCCGGCAGCGCGCGCCAGAAGTTATTCCGTACGACGTTGGAACGGCTTGAGAACATTGATCGGCCATCCAACGCGCAGCCACCCACCGAGATGTTCGGGTTCACAGCCTGGTTGATCGCCAAACGAGACCGCAGGCGATTCCGTCAGGTAGCGCTCTCGACCGCGATCGATCAATAGTAGTATCTCCAGTCGAAGGCGACCCTCACACCAAGGCCCCAGCGTGTCTTCAGGTCATAGGTCGTGGGTGGCGTGAGATGGCTCTTCCAATACACCGGGATGTCGGCAGCGCCATAGAACTGCACCACCATGCTTGAGCTCTGGTCCACGGAGAACGTGCGGAATGGACGCCACTCCACGATCGGAGCTTCTACCTGGATGGATCGCAGATCCAGCAGTTCAGCCAGTTGGTTCGATTCGTCGTCCTGATACGGTACCAGAATCTTCTGGCTGCCGCTGCCAAAACCGTAAAAATTCACACCGACCTCCCGACCGAGAATGAACTGGAAGCGTCCAAAGTCGGTGGCAATGCCCGACTGCCAGGGGATCACCCCGCCATTGCCGGCTACAACGGCCATCTGCGTATACGTTTGCAGCGAGAACGGGGCGATCAGCAGCGCTCCAAGGATCAGATCACCCGGGATCACGTAGAACGGCATGCGGATCCGTGTGGTGAAGGAGGACCTCGATGGGATCGCAGCCAAGACATCGCCATAGTCCGCCAATGCTGAATCGGTAGAGAAATTTGCGGTCGACGCGTTGTCGTGCGCGATGCCGAATTCGATGAACACCAATCCATCCCCGGCTTCGCTCGTTACGCCATCAAGTCCCAGACCCAGTCGCAGGTTCATGCCGAGCGACGCGATTCCGAGGGCAGAGGTCTGCACTGGGTCGAACCCGCCGTCCCACCCCGCGCCACGGACGAATGGTGCGATACCGATGAAACCTCCGAGTTCGGTCCGGAACCGAGGCAGTTCGCCATATCCGGCCTTGAGTGCCGGCATGGGCGTGTGCTGGATCACGGAAACGTACTGTGGCATCAGTTCACTGCTGGCGATCTTGCCGGGGATATCGTTGTTCTGGCACACGTTCAAGGTGTCGGGCTCGGTCATGAACAGCCCCTCGATCTCGCGGTCATTGAACTCGTGGCCGGCGTAGGGATCTACTCCCCGGAAAGCATCCACGAATTGCTCAAGACTGATGCGCACCGCATGGGCAGGGGCTTCAATGTCTTCAGGGCGCATATAGGCATCGCCCATCAGGACCACGGGCTTTCCAGCCCATGTGTGCGTTTCGTATCCGTGCTCGTTGTAGTAGTCGTGTGTGCCCTTGCGCAATGAGGCATTACCCCATGTACCGGCCACATGACCGGCAGCATACACATCTTCCAGAAAGTGGATGCCGAAGGCTTCGTCGGCCAGCGCTGCGAGGGCGATCTGATTCCGCTGGACCTCGGTCAGCCCGGGCGATCGAAGCTGTGAGATCTTGGCCATGGCACGATAGTGGTACCAGATATACACGGCAAGCGCGTTGATCTCGCCACCCTGCGAAAGGCTACCCTCGAGATAGACTCGCGGAGAGGTGGATACGGATGTTCGGGCAAGAAGGAAATGCACGTTGTTCGAACCTGCTCGGGTAGCATACTCCGGGTCGGCCCGCTGCAGCTGCAGATCCTGATCGCGTAACGCGTTTAGCCGCTTGGCCTGATGCTTGGCTGCCAGAAGCTCACGCTTGAAGTGCTCGGTGATACGGGCCACATCCAGGATCCACTCGGTGTTCAACACCGTCTCCAGCATTTGTGACGGTGAACACGAGTGATCACCACCAATGGCTGGCCAGGCACCCCAGTCGATGTAGTTGGGCTGTTCGGGAAGCTCGGGGATCACGATGGACGAGGGAAGCCGGGTTTCATGCCCGATGCGCGCCCAACTCCAAAGGGAGTCCAGGTGGACCCGACGCGCGGAATCGAGCTTGAGCACGGCCGCCACTGCGATATCACGATGCTCGGGATAGACCCAGGCCGACGCCGAGGCACACGCCAACACACCAACAGTCAACACGATCACGATGATTCGATACATACCATCCCCCAGAGTTCGATCGATCCAGATTGACCAGCCCCACTTGCATTTCATGCAAGCCCGTACTCGAACATACCGTACCAAGCCCCTTTCACATACGACTTTCGTCATCTTCCTGCCGGGAGTACATTTGGTGTATGAGAGTTCTCTTCCTGCTGGCCATCGTCTCTGCACTGATCCTGGCCCCCGCGTGCCGTCCGTTCTTTGTAGCGGACGACGACGATCACGAGCCGCGGGACACCACGCGGGTGCTCGACGACCTATGCTTCGAAGTCCACGTCCTGCCGACCCTGCGTGCGAACTGTGCGACCAGCGGCTGTCACGACGCCGCATCCGCTCGGGATGGCGTGGTCCTTGAATCGTATGCGTCGATCATGTCCGGCCCCAAGGATCTTGTTCGGCCATACGATCCGTGGGATAGCGAGCTATGGGAAGTTCTCGTTGAAGACGAGGCCAACGAGCGGATGCCGCCGGCACCTCGGTCGCTCTCCCAGTTCCAGATCGATGTGGTCCGGCAATGGATCCAGGAGGGGGCTCGCAACGATGTGTGCAGCGACTCTGGCCTGTGCGACACCACCAACGTGACCTTTGCCCGTATCCGGCCGATCCTGGAGCAATACTGCTGGAGTTGCCACTCCAATGCTGCAGCGGCGGCCAATATCCGCCTGCAGGATTATCCGGACGTCGTGGAGATGATGACCTCCGGCCGGCTGATCCGATCGATCGAGCGTACCGGATCGGGAACTCCGATGCCCCCAGCCGCGTCTCTGCCGGGTTGCGAGATCATGCTCCTCAAAGCCTGGCAGGTTCAAGGCCTGCTCCCCTAGACGTACGATGAACAGGAATTCATGCTACAATACACCTAACTATTTGGCGTGAATAGTCTTATGCACGTATATTCACAAGCCGGCAAGGGGGTCGGCAGAGCAGTTACAAGAGGAGGACACCAGATCCTATGAAGCAGTCCAGTTTTCTGGTCCTGGTGGTAGCGCTGTTGCTGGTGGTTGGAGGTTCTCCAACCAGGGCGGTAGCGCAGCCCAATAGCAGCGGTCAACGCCAGGCACCGGTCTTTCCAGACGAATTCTCCGACCTTGACGAAGGGAACTCCGGCGTCAGTGTCGGCGCATTTGGTCGCACGACCACCGATCAGCTCGACCGCGCCCGGCAGAAATATCTCATGGCTCTCGAAGCCATCGAGAAGGGCAATAAGTCCATTGCATCCAAGCACTTCGATGAGTCGATCTCGATCCTGAACGCCTTGGCCGACGAGCCGGAGATCACCAAGGATCGCGACTACACAGAGCTGGTGCAAGCCATCGTGGAGGACTACGAGTCCTATATCACGAACATCGACGACCTGAGCACGGACACGCCGATCTTCATTCTTCGCGGGAAGATGTACACCGAGGTGGACGCCAAGCCGGCGGTTGAGCCGATCACGGTGGTCAAGACCACACCGCGCACTGGGCCGGTGGCAACGCAGATCCCGCTGACGAGCCACGAGTCGGTGGACGACAACCTGAAGTTTCTGACACAGGCCAAGGGCCGTAAGTTCTTCAAGCGCTGGCTGGAGCGGTCGGGCCGCTGGTTCCCAACCCTGCAGCGCATCGCCGCCGAAGAAGACATGCCGCCGGAGATCATCTATCTGGCCATGATGGAGTCGGGCCTGAACCCCAACGCGGTCTCGCCGGCCAAAGCTGTCGGAATGTGGCAGTTCATTCAGTCCACCGGACGGATGTACGACCTTCGTATCGACACCTGGATCGATGAGCGACGCGACGTGGAGAAGGCTACCAGAGCCTCGATGCGCTTCCTCAAGGATCTGTACAACGATCTGGGCGATTGGCAACTGGCCCTTGCTGCCTACAACTGCGGACCTGGCGGCGTTCGGCGGGCGCGTCGGCGCGCAGGCATGGAGTCCGGAGATTTCTGGCAGGTGCGCCACAAGCTGCCTCGAGAGACCCGCAACTACGTGCCGCTCTACATCGCTACGACGATGATCACGATGAATCCCGAGAAGTACGGATTCCCGAAGGACTCACTCACGTTCGAACCGCCCTATGCGTATGCGACCTACGTGGTGGACGAGCCGGTGAACCTGACAGCGCTGGCCAAATGCGCGGGTATTTCGACGGACTCCCTCAAAGCGCTGAACCCGGAACTGCGGCGTGAGTGTACGCCGCCGGACATGGAATACCGACTGAAGATCCCTGTTGGTTCCACCGTACAGTTCGGACAGCGCTTCGCACTGCTCACCGACGACGAGAAAACACCCTGGATCGAGCACACGGTACGCCGCCGCGAGACCCTTGCCAAGATCGCTCGGCAATACGGTGTTTCGGCCGGCGACCTGGCCGCGATCAACGACATCTCGGGATATCGGCATGGCGTCCGCCGTGGACAGCGCTTACGGATCCCGATCGTGAATCAAGGCGAGGCCGTGGACGTGGCCTCGGCCGGTGAATCACAGGAAGAACCGCAAGAAGAGGTCAAGACCACTAAAGCTCCGGAGCCCGGTCCGGTTGCCAAAGCGGTCGCACCGGCCAAACGTTCCGAGAAGCATGTGGTCCAGTCCGGCGAGAGCCTTGGCTCGATCGCCAGCCGATACGGCGTGTCTGTGTCCGATCTACGCGAATGGAACCAGATCGACGGCCGCAACGGCGTGATCCACCCCGGAGACGAGCTGGTGGTAAACGTGACCGACCGCCCTACAACAACGGCCAAGGTTGAGCGGATCCCGATCACCAAGGTCGTCCGCCACAAGGTGCGCCGAGGCGACAACCTCACGGAGATCGCCGAACGCTACGGTACCACCGTGGATCGGATCCGCGAACTCAACGGCATGTCGCGCCGAAGCACCCTCAAGGCCGGCCGTTCACTGAAAGTGGAGACCACCACCACGGTCAGCCGCCAGTTGGCGGAAGCCAAGCCTGCCAAGAACTCCCGGACCTCCAGCACGCCGAAGACCTACAAAGTGCGTCGCGGAGACACGCTATCGATGATCGCCGACAAGTTCGGTATGAGCATCAGCGAGCTTCGCAGGGCGAACCCGTCCCTGAAGAACTCGGACAACATCCGCGTGGGCCAGAAGATCAGACTGCAGTAGACGACCATTCGAGTACTCGATTACTCGGGTTCTCGATAACTTTGCGGTCTTATGCGTGCCATCATTCCTGTTGCCGGCATCGGCACTCGGTTACGACCCTTCACCCACACCTTGCCAAAGGTGCTGGTGAACGTTGCCGGTAAGCCCATTCTGGGCCACATTCTGGATGCGCTGATCGTTCAGGACGTAGACGAGGTTACCATCATCACCGGCTACAAGGGTGATCTGGTGGAGCAGTACGTGACGTCGAACTACAACCTGCAGACCACCTTCGTGGAACAGTCCGAGATGCTCGGCCTTGGCCATGCGATCTGGTGCGCCCGAGAGTCTCTCGCCGACGAACCCGTGCTGATCATTCTTGGCGATACGGTGTTCGACGTCGACCTCGGCATCCTGAAGACCTCACAGTTCAGTTCTTTGGGTGTCAAGACGGTAGACGACCCTCGCCGCTTCGGCGTAGTGATGAAGGATGGAGCCTTCGTGTCGCGCTTGGTCGAGAAACCAGAGACGCCGGTATCCAATCTTGCCATCGTAGGCCTGTACTACATCGCCCACCCGCATTTGCTCAAGGACTGCCTGTCCGAGATCATCGACCGCGATCTGCGGACCAAGGGAGAGTATCAGCTGACGGATGCTCTGCAGATGATGGTCGACCGCGGAGAGAAGTTCACCACGTTCGATGTGGATGGATGGCACGACTGCGGCAAGCCCGAAACCCTGCTGGAAACAAACCGCTTCCTGCTGAACAACCGTCCTTCGTCGGCCTCGCCGGCCGGATGCGTGATCGTACCTCCGGTGCATATCGACCCGTCGGCCATTGTGGAACACTCCGTGATCGGCCCCAATGCCACCGTCTCGAAGGGGGCTGTGGTCCGCAACAGTATCGTGCGCGACTCGATCATCAGCGACTTTGCGTCCGTGTCCGATATCACCATCGAGTCGTCCATCATTGGCGAGAACGCCCAGATCTCCGGCAAGTTCGCCAGCATTAACATCGGCGATGCCTCCATCGTGCGCCTGTCGCAATAGCCGATCGATCTCTCTCCATTAGCACTCTGAGCTTCGTATTCACCGATCCTCATCCTTCATGAACACACACATCTTCACGTCCGAGTCGGTCTCCGAAGGGCATCCCGACAAGATCTGCGATCAAGTTTCCGACGCCGTCCTGGATACGGTCTTTGCCGAGGACCCCGGAGCTCGCGTCGCCTGCGAATGCTTTGCCGCCACGGGTATGATCGTGGTCGGCGGAGAGATCACCACGTCGATGTACATCGATCTGCCGGAAGTGGTGCGTGGCGTGATCTCCGATATCGGCTACACCGATCCGGAGTTGCGCTTCGATGCCCATTCCTGTGCCGTGATCAACGTGATCAACCGACAGTCCAGCGACATCGCCCAGGGCGTAGACACCGGCGGTGCCGGGGATCAGGGGATGATGTTCGGATACGCCTGCCGTGAGACGGATGAGTACATGCCGGCTCCGATCCAGTGGTCGCATCAGCTCGTGAAGCGTCTGGCGGATATCCGCAAGAACGACCCGATCCTGATGCCCTATCTGCGGCCGGATGCCAAGGCCCAGGTGACCGTGGAGTATGCCGACAACGGCGAGATCATCGGCGTACCGACCGTGGTGGTTTCCACCCAGCATGCCGAGGTCGACACGCTCGGTAAAGAGGTCACCCAGGCTCGCATTCACGAAGACGTGGTGGAGAACGTGATCAAGTCGGTGATCCCGGAACACCTGATCTCGTCATCCACCAGCTACCACATCAACCCTACCGGACGCTTCGTGATCGGTGGTCCGCATGGCGACACCGGTCTGACGGGCCGCAAGATCATTGTGGACACGTACGGCGGTCGCGCTCCGCACGGCGGTGGTGCATTCTCTGGCAAGGATCCGACCAAGGTCGACCGTTCTGCCGCCTATGCGGCACGTCACCTTGCCAAGAATCTGGTTGCTGCCGGCGTTGCCAACGAGTGCACGATCCAGCTGGCCTATGCCATTGGTGTGGCTCAGCCGGTGTCGATCCTGGTGCAGACCCACGGTTCGGGCACTGCTCCGGATCACGAGATCGCGGCCTTTATCCAGCGCGAGATCGATCTGACGCCCAAGGGCATTATCGAGCGACTCAACCTGCGTCGCCCGATCTACCGCCCATCCGCCGCCTACGGTCATTTTGGCCGTCATCAGTTCCCGTGGGAACATCTCGACCTTGTTGACATGTTCAAGAACGCATTCGCTTAATCCGGAGAGATCCATGTCGGTGAAAACAAAGACCACCCCATCCACCAAAGCCCCCTCCTCGAAGAATGGCTCGTCCAAGAACGGTAGCGCTTCGAAGAAGGCCCCTGCCACCAAGGCGCTGGCCACACCTGGCCGCGTAGCCAACGGTCAGATCGCCTACAAACCCAATGCCTATGCCGTGCGCGACCTGGCGCTGGCAGAGTTCGGCCGACGCGAGATCGAGCTGGCCGAAGCCGAGATGCCGGGCCTGATGGCCCTGCGCAAGGAGTACAAAGGCAAGAAGCCGCTGAAAGGGGCTCGCATCGCCGGGTGCCTGCACATGACCATCCAGACGGCCGTGCTGATCGAGACGCTGGTGGATCTGGGCGCAGACGTCACCTGGTCGAGCTGCAATATCTTCTCGACGCAAGACCACGCTGCTGCGGCCATCGCCAAGAGCGGCACACCGGTCTATGCCTGGAAGGGCATGAATGCCGAAGAGTTCGACTGGTGCATCGAGCAGACCCTGTTCTTCGGCAAGGATCGTAAGCCACTGAACATGATCCTGGACGATGGTGGCGACCTGACGAACATGGTCCTGGACAAATACCCGGAGCTGGTTTCGGGCATCAAAGGTCTTTCGGAAGAGACCACCACGGGCGTTCACCGGCTGTACGAGCGCATGAAGAACGGCACGCTGCCGATGCCGGCGATCAACGTGAATGACTCGGTCACCAAGAGCAAGTTCGACAACAAGTACGGCTGCAAAGAGTCGCTGGTCGACGCTATTCGCCGCGCCACGGACGTGATGATGGCCGGCAAGGTGGCCGTGGTGGCTGGCTATGGAGACGTTGGCAAAGGCTCCGCCGCCTCCCTTCGCGGTGCCGGCGTTCGCGTGATCGTAACCGAGATCGATCCGATCTGCGCCCTGCAAGCTGCGATGGACGGTTACGAAGTGAAGCGCATGAAAGACGCCGTCAAGGAGGCGGACATCATCGTGACCGCTACGGGCAACAAAGACGTGGTCACCGGCGAGCACTTCGTGCACATGAAGGACAAGGCCATCGTGTGCAACATAGGCCATTTCGACAACGAGATCGACATGGCCTGGCTGAACAAACACCACGGCAAGTCTCGCGTAGAGATCAAGCCACAGGTCGACAAGTACACGATCAAGGGACGTGACGTGATCGTGCTGGCCGAAGGCCGACTCGTGAACCTGGGTTGCGCCATGGGACACCCGTCCTTTGTGATGAGCAACTCGTTCACCAATCAAACGCTGGCACAGCTGGAGCTGTGGAAGAACAGCGGACAGTACGAGAACAAGGTCTATGTGCTGCCGAAGCACCTGGACGAGAAGGTAGCCCGGCTGCACCTCGAGAAGATCGGCGTTCGGCTGGATGTGCTCTCCAAGGATCAGGCCAAGTACATTGGCGTGGATGTGAAGGGGCCGTACAAGCCGGATTACTATCGGTACTAAGGGCGAACGGCATTGCACTGCTTACGGCTCCAAGAGCGATCTTGGGGCCGTCTCTATTTTCTCGGACGGGTTCGTAGATCATGGACGTACTCCTTCTGCTTGCAGGCGTTCTCTGCGCCGCTCTGGGCGGAGAGATCTTCGTGCGTGGCGTGCTCTCGATCGCATCGACGTTGCGGATCGCACCGGGGATCGTGGCCGCTACACTGGCCGCATTCGCAACATCTGCACCGGAGCTTGCCGTGTCGGTGACCTCGGCTCTGGATCAGCACTCGGCACTCGGCGTGGGCGACGCACTTGGATCCAACGTTGCCAACATCGCTCTTGTGGGAGGGCTGGCTCTTTTGCTGGGGTCGACCGTCAGCCATCATGCCTCTTCAAAGCGGTATCTGACCACCGCGCTGTATGCCCCGATCATTACCGCCGGATTTCTGTACGACGGCGAATTGTCCCGCCTGGAGTCCACGATCCTGCTCAGTGTGTTCCTGGTCTGGCTGGTCCTTACCGTTCGGGACGCACGGCAGGACCGGTCCACTCTCGAACCTTCCGGTCAATCGAACAGCACGTGGCGCACCATCTTCAACCTTCTGAGTGGACTTGCGCTGTTGATCACAGCCGGCCTTCTGGTGGCTGCCCATGCGCCGCCCCTTGCCCGCTGGTTCGGCATCTCCGAATTCGTGATCGGCGCAACGGTGGTAGCCGTTGGGACGTCGATGCCCGAGATCGCCGTGGTGATCGTGTCTCGCCTTAAGAGAACCGACGACGTAGGTCTTGGCACGTTGATCGGAAGCAACATTTTCAATGGACTGGCCATCGTCCCCATCGCCTCCTTGATCACACCACCGCAGCTCACCTTTACACCGGTCCTGGTTGAACTGCTGTTCGGTTTGCTCTCCGTGCTGATCATTGCCGTGCCGCCCGCCCGACTTCAGTCGCGCACAAAAGGGATCTATCTCCTGGCGCTCTACGTGGCGCACGTTGTGTTGGTGACCTCGTCGTGATCGCACCGGTTTTACCCGGCCAACACGTAGTATAGCGGCATACCCAGAGTGATGTTCAGCGGGAACGTCACAGCCAAAGCCATGGGAATGTAGAGGCCCGGATCGGCCTTTGGGGCCGCGAGTCGCATGGCCGCCGGTACAGCGATGTAGGACGCGCTGGCGGCCAGCACGGCGAACATGAACCGGTCCGCCGGCTGAGATGCCACGCCGTGGCTAAGGACCGCTACCAAGGATCCATTCACCAATGGAGCAACCACAGCGAATGCCGTCACGAACCAGCCGTTACGGAAGAACGACGTGAGCTTGTTGCCCGTGACCATTCCCATTTCGAGTAGGAAGATCGCCAGAAAGCCCTTGAAGATATCCGTGGTGAACGGCGTGATCCCTACGGCCATCTGCTCGTCGGCGATATAGCCGATCACCAGACTGCCCAGGATCATCAATACGCTGCCGTTGGTCACAGAGTGGTGCAAGACCTGCGAGATCGGCACCTGGCGGCCCCCTCCAAACAGCATCATCATCACCACGCCAACGATGATCGCAGGCGATTCCATCAGGGCCATCACGGCAACCATGTGGCCGCCGTAGGTCTGCTGTTGCGACTCCAGAAATGCGACAGCGGCAACAAAGGTCACAGCACTCACGGACCCGTAGGATGCGGCGATCGCACCGGCGTTCTCAGCGCCGAGTCGCGGCTTCAGGACAAAGAAACTGTAGGCCGGGATCGCCGAGGCGATCAGCAGTCCAAACAGGAGGCTCCACCCGATCTCGGCCGTAAGTGGACTATGGGCAAGCTCTCTGCCGCCGTTGAAGCCGATCGAGAACAGGAGGTAGAGTGCGATGAACTTGGCCGACGACGGCGGGATCTCCAGATCGCTTTTGACCTTTACAGCCAGGATCCCCAGCACGAAGAACAGCAGGGTAGGATTGGTCAGATTGGCGATCAGGAGGTGTAGATCCACGGCCAAATCTACACTCCCAGCACGCTCCGTCCTTCCGGTTCGGTCTCTTCCACTCCTGATCTTTGATCAGTGGAACCCAACCGCGCCGACCGTTGTTGACCGACTTGCCGCCTGACAATGTCGGGTCGGTAAAAGAACAGGCCTCGCGGGGGTGCAGACCCGCGAGGCCTTTCTGTTAGCTAGCCATCCCATTCCCCATTCCCCACTACTTCAGGTCGATCTGAACCCGGTCGATCGTGCCTGTATAGCGGAAGGGTGGCGTATAGAGGTCGTCCACGGGCGATCCGGTGTCCAGTCCAATATCCAGGGCTCCGCCCAAGCCCAAGGTGATCGCCTGGGTTTGTTCGACCTTGGCTTCGCCGACCTTGGAGCCGTTCACAAAGAGGGACATGGTTCCACCCTTGCCGAGCCCTCCCCCCTCGTAATCGAATACCGCCTTGATCTCGGCGTCTCCGGCAGGAAGCGCTTTGGAAGAGCGCACGCGGGTGATCTTCCGTCCCAGGAAGTTCGCGGCGAACACGGGCTTGCCGTCTTCGACGTACACGCCATACCCACCATCGCCACCGCCCAGCGAGAAGACCGCACCGGACGTTCTTTGCTTACCCGTGACCACGTATGCCGTGATCGTAAAGGACTTGTTCAGGAGCGGAGGCGCCGAGCCAGATGGCAGAGCTACCGTACCGGGATAGTACACAAAGGAAGTACGTCCGGCCGTTGGCGTTGGGCGCCCCTGGAGTTCCGCACTCAGGCGAACCGTTTTGCGGCCGTCCATTGGCAGCACGTTGTACCGAGCTGCCTCGGCCCACCAGAGGTCCTGAAGCTGACGAAGTCGAAGGGGTTCTTTGCTGGCCAGATCAACGGCCTGTGAAAAGTCCTCGTCCAGGTGATAGAGCTCCCAACTCATCGCGTCCGGATCCGCTTCGGCGGCAGCTCCCTCCCACGGGATGTTAGCCCGAGAGGCAGCCCACCAGCCGTTGCTATACAGTCCCCGATTGATGAACATCTCGAAGTACTGCTGAGTGTGGCGCTCCGTGGCCTTCGCGTCCTGGAAGGCATAGATCATGCTGACCCCCTCGATGGGACGCTGGTCGATGCCATTGAACGCCTTCGGCGGATCGATACCGGCAGCCTCATAGATCGTGGGAGCGATGTCGATCACGTGACCGAACTGCGAACGTACTCCACCACGATCGGTGATCTTGTTCGGCCAGGAGATCACCACCGGGTTGCGGACGCCGCCAAGGTGCGAGGCGATCTGTTTGGTCCATTGGAACGGCGTGTTCATGGCCCAGGCCCATCCGGCCGGGAAGTGATTGAAGTGCTTGGGGCCTCCCAGCTCGTCCATCACCTTCAGGTTGTCTTCCAGTTTTTCATCAACACCGTTAAAGAACGAGTTCTCGTTCACGAGTCCTACCAAGCCCCCTTCAGCCGATGCGCCGTTATCACCCACCATGAAGATGATCATGGTGTTGTCGGCATCCGGCTGCTGGCGCACCACCTCGAGCAAGCGCGCCACTTCGGCATCCGTTTCGGCGGTAAAGCCGGCAAAGACCTCCATCATGCGAGCGAACAGCTTCTTCTGATCGGCACTCAGAGACTCCCAAGCCGGAAGCTCCTTGGGCCGGGGGGTAAGTTTCGTGCCGGCGGGAACCACGCCGAGTTGCTTCTGACGCTCGAAGGCTTGTTCGCGATAGGCATCCCAACCCATGTCGAACTTGCCCTTGAATTGGTCGATGTACTTCCGCGTGACGTGGTGCGG
>JANJTN010000187.1 GCA_024711065.1 bacterium | reverse complement strand
CACGGAGTCGTTATGGAGGTAAACACCGACGCCTTGTGCCTTGGTCCGAGTGTTTAGATATTGAGCATTCAAGAATGAATGTCCCACGAACAACAGAGCCAATCCGGCAGCACACCACGATATTCTTCTTTGACGCAATGTCTACCTCTTACCTTCATGGTCTGTTCTGTCAGGACTAAATCGTCAATAGTCCATTTAAGATATAGGTATTCGATCGATTTCCAAACACACTATTGGACAACAAAGGATAATGCATTGACAAGACGCCACGGCAGTTAACGGAGTCGGTGCAAATGCAAAGACCATACGTAAATGTTACGATAGTCATCGGGACACTTTATGTGTCATAATGCAGTCCGCGCGTGATCATCCTGATTCGCGACTAAGGCTCACAGGACAGCATTCGAACAGTCTACGGAGTTCGCGCAATTCGGAATCCCACCGACGGACTGCCAACCGCCCATCGAACGGTCTCTCGGTACCGTAGCGAGTGGTTCTGCAGCAGCAAGTGGCCGAAGCTCGAACCGCGAGCAACTCGATACTGTTCGGGCACAAGGACAAGCGGATCGGTCGCTGGTTCAGAGGCAAAGGATGCCCACGTGTCTTCGACCATCTCCTGGACGTTTCCGATCATATCGTGCAGGCCGTAATCATTGGGCTTCAGGCGACCTACCGGCTGCGGAGATCCAAAGGCTCCGCCCGTGTTGTCCTCTGTCCACGCATACTGATTGATCTGCTTGATCACCCTCTCATAGTCGGCCTGACGGTATCCGTCTACCGGATCGTCTACGGCATATAATGATGTGGTATCCCCCGCCGAGGCAGCGAACTCCCATTCAGCTTCCGTGAGGAGTCTAAAGCCGTTCTTTGAGTGGTCAATCACGACACCGCTTCCAAAGCCCGAATACACCGGTTCCAGGTCGAACAGAACCGAAAGGCGGTTACAGAAAACGATCACTGAATCGTAGGTCATGTTCATCACCGGCAGGTCAGCCCCCTGCACAGGACTGGGATCGCGGTGCATGAGCCGTCTCCATTGTCGTTGCGTCACTTCGTACTTCCCCACGAGGAACGATCTGGTCAAGAGTACTTCATGACGTGGGATCGCACTCGGGACAAACAGCAGCTCCTGTTCATCATTTCCCATCCGGAACGTGCCGGCAGGGATCCGAACCATTGGTACGGAGTCTGAGATGCGCCGTCGCAGCATCAGGAAGTCTGCCTGGCGTACCACTCCGCTGTCTAATGTGACGTTGACAGAAGCCGGCAGAAAGATCCGGTCTTCCGCTATAGCGATCACATCGTAGGCACCAACCGGCAGAGAATCAATGAAGAACTCGCCAGCGGAGTCGACCGACACGATTGTGTCCGCGACGCTGATCTTGACGTTCACCAGCTGATCAGCGGTGTCTTCAACGGTCACCTTGCCTCGCAATGCTCCCGTCAATAGAGGGTCGGCAGGAGGGGCGGCGGGTGGATCATCTGAACACGACATGACCGCCAAGGAAAGAAGGCCAACGAGCAACAGGCCACCGACGCGGAGCGGGGCCACCTTTCCGCGCCCTGTCTGCTCACGTGTTATGTACGGAAAACTCACGCGCTAACGTTCCACCGGAGTCAGTGTTCGATGATGTTCGGCCCCATGTCACTCTCGGTGGCGTGCTAACTGCCTTCGAGATGTTGAGCGCCATTACAGCCGCTTCGGCTCCTCGCAGAGGATGCACCATACCACAAGATAGAAATGCGAACGGACACGAGTCCCACTTCTGGCGTGGCACGACTGGTCATGTACCTACGGCGCATACGCCAGGTAGGGGGCTAGCCAACGCTCGACGTCGGCTATGGGCATGCCCTTGCGGGCAGCATAGTCCTCGACCTGGTCCTTGCCGATCCGGGTGATGGCAAAGTACTTGGCATCGGGGTGCGCCAGATACCAACCGCTGACGCTTGAAGCTGGCTGCATGGCAAACGACTCGGTGAGCGAGACACCAACAGTGTTCTCGGCATCCAGGAGTCGGAACAGCGTCTCTTTCTCGGTGTGGTCCGGACACGCTGGGTACCCAGGCGCAGGACGGATACCGCGGTACTCCTCGCGGATCAACTGGTCGTTGCCGAGGTCTTCATCGGCTGCATATCCCCAGATCTGGCGACGCACCTTGGTGTGCAGCCACTCGGCAGCGGCCTCGGCCAGACGGTCGGCCACGGCCTTCACCATGATGGCATGATAGTCGTCATGCGCTGCTTCGTACTCGACTACGAGTTCATCCACACCTTCGGTAACACTCACCGCAAAAGCACCAATGTGGTCGTTCTCTGTTGCAATGAAATCCGCCAGACTCCAATACGGCTGGCCGGGGGCCTTCTTGCCCTGCTGACGCAGGAAGTGCAGCCGATCGCCGGTGCCGAGCACCACGTCATCACCATCACGGTATGCCGGGTAGATCCGGCACGTTCCACGTACCCGAACAGGTCGGTCCCCTTCCATACGATCAAGGATGGCCTGGGCATCATGGAACAGGTTGGTGGCCTCGGTACCATACCGAGCATCCTGCAGGATCTCCGGATACCGACCACGCAACTCCCAACTCAGGAAGAATGGCGTCCAGTCGATGAACGTCCGGAGTTCGCTTACCGGAATGGACTCGAACACGTGTCGGTCCGTGCTGAAAGGGGCTTCGGAGGGGGTCTCGACACAAGCCCCCTGCCGGCGTGCTTCGTCGAGGGAGATGGTTTCCTTGGCGGACTGACGTTGCGCATAGGTGGTGCGGACATCGTCGTACTCAGCCTTGATGTTCGTGGTATACACTGCACGCCGCTCGGCATCGATCAGTTCGCCTACCACGGGTACGGCGCGCGAGGCATCGAGAACGTGCACCACGGCGTGGTCGTAGGCGGGGTCGATCCTGACGGCGGTATGCGTCTTGGAGGTGGTAGCACCGCCGATCAGCAATGGCGTGGACAGGCCGCGACGCTGCATCTCTCTGGCAACGTGCGTCATCTCGTCCAGCGACGGCGTGATCAGACCTGAGAGTCCGATCACGTTCACGTTCTCGTCGATGGCGGTCTGCAGGATCTTCTCGGCAGAGACCATCACGCCCAGATCGATCACGCGATAGTTGTTGCAGCCCAGCACCACGCCTACGATGTTCTTGCCGATGTCGTGTACGTCGCCCTTCACCGTGGCCAGCAGCACCGTGCCGGCGTTGCGCGCGCCGGTCTCGGCCATCTCGGCCTCCATGTAGGGCGTAAGGTGGGCCACAGCCTTCTTCATCACGCGGGCGCTCTTGACCACCTGGGGCAGGAACATCTTGCCGGCACCGAAGAGGTCGCCCACCACGTTCATGCCAGCCATCAGCGGACCCTCGATGATGGACAGCGGCGCGCCGTATTGCAGCCGAGCCTCCTCCGTGTCGTCCACCACAAAGTCCGTAATGCCCTTGATCAGGGCATGCTTCAGTCGTTCTTCCACACTGCCCTCACGCCAGGCAAGATCTACAGCAGAGGCCTTGGCGCCACCCTTCACGGATTCGGCGAACGTGAGCATGCGCTCGGTGGCATCAGGACGCTTGTTGAACAGCACATCTTCGACGTGCTCCAGCAGGTCCTTCGGGATCTCGTCGTACACATCGATCTGGCCGGCATTCACGATACCCATATCCATGCCTTCTTGAATGGCATGGTACAGGAAGGCCGTGTGCATGGCGCGGCGCACCGGCTCGTTGCCCCGGAAGGAGAACGAGATATTGCTCACGCCCCCGCTGACCTTGGCGAGCGGCAGATGCTTCTTGATCCAGGCCGTAGCCCGAATGAAGTCCACCGCATAGTTGTTGTGCTCGTCGATCCCCGTGCCGATGGTCAGGATGTTCGGGTCAAAGATGATGTCCTCCGGCGGGAAGTGCACCTGCTCGGTGAGCAGTCGATACGCCCGCTCGGCGATCTCGATCCGACGCTCGAACGTGTCGGCCTGACCCTGTTCGTCAAAGGCCATCACGATGACGGCGGCACCATAGTCGCGGCAGATGCGTGCGCGACGCAGGAACTCTTCCTCGCCGTCCTTCATGGACAGGGAGTTCACCACGCCCTTGCCCTGCAGACACTTCAAGCCAGCTTCGAGGACCGTCCACTTGGACGAGTCCACCATCACCGGCACGCGCGAGATGTCGGGCTCGGCGGCGATCAGATTCAGGAACCGCGTCATGGCGGCTTCCGAGTCCAACAGCCCTTCGTCCATGTTCACGTCGATGATCTGCGCACCGTTGTCCACCTGCTGTCGCGCCACATCAACGGCAGCTTCATAATCGCCGTTCAGGATCAGCTGCTCGAACTTCTTCGAGCCCGTCACATTCGTGCGTTCGCCAACGTTCACAAAGTTGGTGTTCTCGGTCAGCTCCAGCCGCTCCAGTCCGGCAAGCCGCATGTAGGGGGCTCTGGCATGCGGCACGCGGGGCGCTAGCCCCACTACGGCATCGGCCATGGCCTTGATGTGATCCGGAGTGGTGCCGCAACAGCCCCCTACCACATTCAGGAAACCGTCGGTGGCGTACTCTCGGGCCTGCTCGCCCATGAACGCCGGTGTTTCATCGTAGCCACCCATGGCATTGGGCAGGCCGGCATTGGGATAGAGGCTCACAAAGACGGGCGCCAGCGTGCTGAGTTCTTCGACGAATGGACGCATCATGGCCGAACCGAGGGCGCAGTTCAGGCCGATAGACAGCAGGTGGCGTGTATGAAGGAGCGATTCGAGGAACGCACCCGGTGTCTGTCCGCTAAGCGTGCGACCGGACTGATCAACGATCGTACCGCTGAGCATCACGGGAACACCGTTCGGATCGGGCCTACAGGAGCTGGCATCCCACTCGTCGCACAACTCGGCGTAGCCTTTCACGGCGGCCTTGGCGTTCAGCGTATCAAAGATGGTTTCGATCAGCAGGAGATGCACGCCACCTTCGATCAGGGCGGACATCTGTTCCTTGTAGGCGTCCTTGAGTGCGTCGAACGTGATGGCACGAAACCCGGGATCGTTCACATCGGGCGAGAGCGACAGTGTGGCGTTGGTGGGGCCGACCGCGCCGGCTACGAACCGCGGCTTGTTCGGCGTGCGGGCCGTCATCGCGTCCGCAGCTTGACGCGCCAGGCGTGCTGCCTGAACGTTCAGTTCATGAACGATGTCTTCGCACTGATAGTCTGCCTGAGCGATGCGCGTGCCGGAGAAGGTGTTGGTCTCGATGATGTCGGACCCCGCTTCGAGATAGGCCGTATGGATCTCTCGGATCACGTCCGGCTGCGTAAGCACCAGCAGATCGTTGTTGCCGCGGAGCGAGGTAGGGTGATCGGCAAAACGCTCGCCCCGGAAGTCGTCCTCCGAAAACGCATGACGCTGGATCATGGTGCCCATGGCGCCGTCCAGGACAAGGATCCGTTCCCGAAGCAGGGTGCTCAGGAGGTCGAAGGTCGGGAGTGTGTGCTGCATCAGGACTGCAAAACTATGGCGCGGATCGTCACCACATCGCCATCGATCACGTAGGAGATGCGCCACGCTTTCACGGCCAGCTCGTAGGTGCCGTCGGCGAGTTCCTTTGTTCTGCGGTACGGGTGCGGGAACGGATCCGAACCAAGCACACGATCGGCGTGTTCGCGAACGTCGTCCGGCACGTCGCTGGGCACGTCCCACTGCACCATAAATGACGTTTGCTCGATCTCCCCTACCCATCCCGTTCGAGCATCCGGGAACGCGTCGGCATAGGGCAGGTACGGCTTGATGTCCAGCACCGGTGTACCATCCAGCAGGTCGATCCCGCGTACGGTCAGGGTTCGTCCGCTGACGCTAACAAGCTCGCAGTTGGTAAGAGCCAGATTGTTTGGACGATGCGGCGAACGTGTAGCGAATACGCCGCGCTTGGTGCGATCGCGCGGTGTGAGCACCTTGGGCTTCCAGCCGCCCGCTTGATCGAAGACCGCGATCACCCAGATGCGGTCGAACCCTGCGAGGTCTTCCAGCGCTTGTTCGAAGTTCCTGTCGGGCAACAGTTCGATGGTCGCTTCGTGGATCCGATCGTCAACAAGCGGTTGACGTGGCGCGTCGTACTTGGACGCGTAGGCAGATCGGACGAAGCCGATCGGTTCGACCGTAACGTTCACCACGCCTTGCCGATCGACAACGTGAGCATCACGCCACCGAAGTTCTCGATCGGCAGTCCGCGGACACTCTCCAAGCCCCCTTCACCAAAGGGGATCGTGTAGTACCGCATCATCACACCCATCACGGACCCTTCGGCCGGGTCACCGAACATGGCACCGATGGCGAACATCGCGCCCCAGCGGAAGTAGGTCTCGGTGTATCCGAACGACTCAAAGAACTCGTAGTACCGCACACCTTCTTCGGAGAAGCGCAGGTAGGGCGTGGATAGAATGATCGTTGGCGTAATGCCCGTGGCAACGAACGGACGGAAGGACTCCTGCAGCGACTCTGCGAACAGCCGATACTGCACGCCCACCGTCATCGGGATCATGAACAACCGGTTGACCTTGCTGCTGACCACCGGGATCGCGCCGAGCCAGGCATCTTCGAGTTCGTCCGTATTGCGCCGGCCCGACAGGCCGAAGTTGGCGAAGAGCGTCCCGTTCTCGAACACCTTGCGATGATAGAAGGCACCGAATCCCCAGCCCGACCCCGAAAACAGGATATCCGCCCCAAATGCGTTCTTGATCGCACTCTCGCTGATCTCCTGCACCAGGGGCTGGGCCGGCTCAAAGATGATCAGCGAATCCGGTGGCGACGGCTCTTCGCCGGTGATCTGCGCCATGGCCACCGCGGACCCGAAGACAACGCCACAACCCACCACCAGGGCGCGGAGGAGATCGGCGTTGCCTCGATATGAAAGGGGCTTGAACACGGGAGTGAAGATAGACGGACGTCGGTAAAGTTACGTGGCTGGCCGAGAGCTTGATGTGGATAACCTTGTTCTGGTCGGTTCCTTACGTAAATTCGTGGTCCAATGCAGCTTACCGAGTTCCACCGTCTCGTGGACGAGACACTCCCTCCTTCCGCCGCCATGCGCGGCGATGCCATCGGCCTGCAAGTCGATTCGCGCCGAGGAACGGCGCAGCGCGTCCTGATCACCCTGGAAGTGACCGATGCCGTACTGGAGGAAGCCGTTGATCTGGGCTGCGATGTGATCCTGACCTTTCATCCGCTGATCTATGGTCCGTTGGCGCGTATCGATCGCGCAGATCGGGTGGGCCGTCTGGTGGCAGACCTGATCCGCAACGATATCGCGTTGTTGAGCGTGCATACGGCGTTTGACGCGTTTCCGCATGGTACGAATCAGGTGCTGGCAGACCGCCTCGGCATCTCGGTCACGGGCCTTCTGGCACCGTCGGACGTGCCGGAACACGGGATGGGCGTTGTAGGCACTCTTGCCGAGGCCATGCCGATGTCGGAACTGGTGGCACGCGTGGCCGATGTCTGCGGTTCGCCGGTGCGGTATCTGCCGTCGCCATCGTCACTCGTGCGAACGGTTGCCCTGGTGGGTGGTAGTGGCATCAGCTTCTACGATCAGGCCGTAGCCTCGGGAGCCGACGTCTTTATCACGGCCGACGTGAAGTATCACGCCTATCACGCTGCGGCTGGAGTGATCGGACTGATCGATCCCGGCCATTACGAAATGGAGCGATTCGTTCCCGAAGGCCTTCGATCGGCGCTCGCGCCGGTGGTGTTGGCCTCCACGGACCTGCAGGTGAGCACCGTGCCGACCAATCCCGTGCACTATGCCAGCCCCCTTCCCCTTGAACATTCATCACATCGTTAGGATCCCTACATGACCGAACAGATCACCCTGTTGGCCAAGCTTGCGGCGATCGATACACGTCTCGACGAACTGCACGACGAACTGGGCGACCTGCCCCAGGAGGTCAAGGCGCTCGAGATGATCGTCAAGGACAAGACCCAGACTGTGCTGGCTACCGAAGAGAAGCTCAAGGAGCTGCGCCACCTGCAGAGTAATGCCGACGTGAGCAAGGCCCAGATCGGCGACAAGGAAGCGCGCCTGACCGAGCAGCAGTTCCAGGTGAAGAACAACCGCGAGTTCGATGCGATCACCAAGGAGATCGAGCACCTCAAGGAAGAGCGTGCCACGTTGGACGACCGGCTTCGTACGGCTCACGTAACGGAAGAGAACCTGGCTGCGACGCTGGAATCTCAGCAGGCCGATCTGGCCGAAGCCAAGGAACGGCTCTCCGACAAGGAGCAGGAGCTGGCCGAGCTGACCGGTGAACACAACACGGAGCTGCGCAAGTTCATCGAGATGCGTTTGCGGGTGATCGCCGACCTCGACGACACGATGGAGGCCGAATACGAGCGGATCCGCACGTTCCATCGCGAGGCCGCCGTGGCCATTCGCCGCGATTCGTGCAGCGGATGCTTCTCGGCCATTCCGTCTCAGCGCATCATGGAAATGAAGTACAGCAAGGATCGCATGTTCACGTGCGAGAACTGTGGTCGGATCCTGGTAACCGAGGATCTGGCCGATTCGGTCGAAGAGATGGTGGAAGAAGGAAACATTTGATCGGTCGCGGCGCGGGGGGACGACGGGCAGCTGCGCTGCACGTCTCTCGGGACGGGCAGTGAGGAAAGTCCGAACTCCGCAGGACGACACGCTTCTTAACGGGAAGGCGATAACGCGGGCAACCGTGAAGTCGACGGAAAGTGCAACAGAAAGACACCGCCTCTTCGGAGGTAAGGGTGAAATGGTGGGGTAAGAGCCCACCAGCAGTCGGGTGACCGGCTGGCTCGGCAAACCCCGTGTGGAGCAAGATCAAGCAGGATGAAGGGGGCTTCGGCCCCGGTCGGTGGTCCGCCGGCCTTCGTACGAGCTTCATCCGGGTAGATCGCTTGAGGCCGTTGGCAACAACGGTCCCAGACAAATGGCTGCCTCCGTTGCCTTGGCAATGCAGACAGAATTCGGCTTACAGGAGTCTTCCCGTGCCTGACCGTTCAATACCGACATACACCATCCCCGACACGCTTCCGACCGACCCGGTGCTGGCAGACCTGGTCCCGGAATTCATCGAGCAATGGTTAACGGACTGTTCCGTTACCTGGCCACAGATCCGCCACAACGGGAATGTGGACGACTTCCGCCGTTTTGGACATACGATCAAGGGATCGTTCCTCCAGTTCGGCTTTCGTGAGTTATCGACCGTTGGAAAAGACATCATGCACGACGCTGACTCCGAAGACTGGGACGCTGCCGATGCTCGCATCACGGGGATCGCCAACGTCCTGGCCGAGGTCAAGCGTCGGCTGGAAGACGGAACCTACACCACCTAGAGCATGGTTATGACATCAACGATCCTGCGAACAGTGTTCTTTGCCACGGTCCTGACGATCCTTGGCAGCGTAACAGCCCAGGCACAGCTGCGCGTGATCGTGCTGCCCTTCCGCAACATGGACGGCAAGATCGACTACAACCTGTGGCAGTATGAACTCTCCGATTCGCTGCGAACGGTGCTGCACGAGATGGATCCCAATGAAGAGCACTACCACCTGGTGGATCCGGACAGCGTGGAAATGGCGATCGCCGAATTCAATCTGGATCCGACGAACGCCCAGTACGAGAGCGACATCTGGCGTGCTGTGGACCTGATCAAAGCCGACAAGGTGGTACAGGGCAACTTCTTCCTGCGCGGCGACCGCGTGCTGATGAACGCCTACGTGTACGACGTGGAATACAAGATGGCCGACCAGGTGAATCAGGCGAAGGACATCTACAAGACACCAGATTCCTATCTCTCGGCCGTGAAGAAAATGGCCAAACTGCTCTACCCCGGACTTGCCCCATGACCACGGAACAGAACCTCGCTCTCCCGATCATTGAACCCGCTACCGGCCCATCCAACGGACGCCGACCGGAGTGGCTGAAAGTGCGCGCGCCCGGTGGCGACGATTACGCCCGCATCAAGACCATGATGCGGTCCAAAGCCCTCCATACGGTGTGTGAAGAAGCTCGATGCCCGAACATCTCGGAGTGCTGGGATGCCGGTACGGCCACGTTCATGATCCATGGCGATACGTGCACGCGTTCCTGCGGATTCTGCGCCGTGAAGACCGGACGTCCACTGCCGGTGGATCTGGACGAACCCCGCCGCGTGGCCGAAGCAGTGGCCTCGATGACGCTGAAGCACGCCGTGATCACGAGTGTGAACCGAGACGAGCTCAAGGACGGCGGATCTACCATCTGGGCCGAGACCATTCGCGCCGTACGCGAAGCCGCCCCGGACACCACCATCGAAGTGTTGATCCCGGACTTCAAGGGCAACAGGGCCAACCTGCAACGCGTGATCGATGCCCGCCCGGACATTCTGAACCACAATACCGAGACGGTTCCTCGGCTCTACAAGCGGGTTCGCCCCCAGGGGCGGTTTCCGTGGACGATGGACGTGCTGCAAGAGAGCAAGCGCCAAGGCATGCGCACCAAGACGGGCATCATGCTGGGTCTGGGAGAACGACCGGAAGAAGTGATCGAAACAATGCGCGAGCTGCGAGCCGTAGAGGTGGACATTCTGACCCTGGGCCAGTATCTGCAGCCCACCAAGAACCATCTGCCCGTGGACCGATTCGTTCACCCCGATGAATTCAAGCACTACGAAGTCACCGGGTTGGACATGGGCTTCAAGGTGGTCGAGTCCGGACCGCTTGTCCGCAGCTCGTACCACGCTGAACGCCACGTCTGATGCGGTTCACGCTACTCGGCACGGGAACGTCCACCGGTATTCCGAGTGTGGCGTGCGAGTGTCCGACGTGCACGAGTACCGACCCCCGCGATAAACGCCTCCGCACGTCGCTGCTGATCCGATCGGACACCACGACGGTACTGATCGACACGTCTTCGGACTTCCGCCAACAGATGCTGCAGCATAACGTGATGGAGATCGACGGCGTGGTGTTCACGCATCATCACTTCGATCATATTGGCGGTTTCGACGATATCCGCCCGTACAACTTCCGCTCCGGACGTCCACTGGCGATCTATGCCATGGCCGAGACACTCGGCGTGCTTCAAAGCACCTTCCCGTACGCCTTTGGCCTTGTGGAAAGCACCGGTGCTTCGGTACCTGGCGTGGATGTCCACGAGATCGACGAAGCCCCCTTCACCATTGGCGACATCACTATCCAACCCATCCCGATGCGCCATGGGCGAGCCATGCGCGTGAATGGTTATCGCATCGGCAACGTTGCCTACTGCACGGACACCAACCACATCCCTGCTGCTTCGATGGATCTGTTAAGGGGCTTGGACACGCTGATCCTGGACGGTCTGCGCTGGGAGCCGCACCCCACACACTTCACCGTTGCCGAGGCCATCGCTGTGGCGGATCTGCTGCAGCCGCGCATCACGTACCTCACGCACATCGCGCATCAGCTGAAGCACGAAGAAACGGAAGCCCAGCTGCCGGATCACGTCCGGTTGGCAGTGGATGGACTGGAGTTGTAAGTCAGCGACGGTACGTCAGCGACGGTAGGTCAGCGACGGTAGGTCAGCGACGGTAGGTCAGCGACGGCAGGTCAGCGACGGCAGGTCAGCGACGGTAGGTCAGCAACGGTAGGTCAGCGGCTATTCCTCGAGCTCCGGGTTGTCGTCCTGCTCGTCCGGGTTCTGCAGGTGGTCGATCACGTCGTCGGCATGGTGATCGTACTCCTGGGCATCGGCTTCCCATTCTCCCTGCTCGGGATCGGCCACGAGGCCTTGTTCGGCTTCGTTCTCCATGGAGTGATGCCAGTAGGCGCCGGAGGTAGCTTCGGATGCGGCGCGAACGTCATCATCGGTCACTTCGATCTGCTGTCCTTCTTCCAATAGGAGCGCCAGTTGCTTGCGCAGGGTGCGGTGGTCCGTCGAGATCTCGATGGTGTCGTCCAGCTCCACCATGGTGGTGGTGGTCTTGAGCAGGTCGTCGATCTCGCGCAGCTTGGGAAGGTCCGACAACGAGTTCAATCCGAACAGGCGCAGGAACTCTTCCGTTGTTCCGTAGAGTAGCGGCTTGCCCGGTTGTTCGGAACGGCCGACCATGGCCACGAGCCCCTTTTCGACCAGAGAGTTCACCACTTCGCCGGCGTTCACACCACGAATGGCATCCACTTCGCCCTTGGTGATCGGCTGTCGGTACGCTACGATGGCCAAGGTTTCGAGTGCTGCCTGCGTAAGGCGGCGTCGGCTTCGGCTCTTGAGCAGCCGCTGCACCAGCGAACCATGTTGCGGCGTGGTGGCAAACTGATACCCACCGGCGATCTTGACGATCCGGAACGGGCGGTCCGTGTGTTCCAATTCGTCGTTGATCTCGTCGATCAACTCGTCGAAATACCCCTTGGGCACTTCAAACTCCGGAGCCGGAGGTGTTTCCGGTTCTGCAGGGGGCTCTCCATCGAGCGGCAAAGCCTGCTGCCCAGGTACCTCCTGCGTAGGGTCCTCGAGCACCAGTACGCGGTGCATCGTCCGCGTGCTCAGCGGCTCTTCGGAAGCAAACACCAGACTCTCCAGCGCGCGGCGCTGGTCGTAGCGCTCCAGCGTAAAGAAATACGGCAGGTTCAGTCGGTCGTCTGGTTGTTGGATATCGATCTCGGTCATTTAGGACTCCGTGCTAGACTCTGTGCTAGCCGTTGGGCTAGACTCTGTGCTAGACTCTGTGCTAGACTCTGTGCGGGAAGCGACGACGATGTCGTCGAACGTTTCGTCTTGTTGAATGCGAATGAAATGGTTCTTGGCCAGCTCCAACAGTGCGAGGAAGGTGACCACGATGTGCATGCGAGGGCGCCCGCCGATCAGCTCAAAGAACCGGATGCTGGGTCGGACCTTGAGTGTGTGCATGATCTCTTCGGCTTTTTCTTCGACCGTGATCGGGAACCGTGTTACCACGTGCGGATCGGGTTCATCCGGCGCACGCTCGATTGCTCGCTTGAGGGCCTTGAGCAGATCGAAGAGCGTGGCGTTGCGATACGTGGTGTCTTCGGCGGCATGCATCTGCTCGGCGTCGAAGACCTGCCGGTACATCACGTACCGCTGTTCGTCGGCCTGTGTTCCCAGGTGTTCGGACGCTTCTTTGTAGCGCTTGTACTCCAGCAGACGGCGCACCAGTTCGGCACGAGGGTCGTCCTCGTCCACACTCTGGAGAGCCCCCTCCGATTTCTCATCCCGCGGCAGCAGCATTTGCGCCTTGATCTGAACGAGCATGGCGGCCATCACTACGAACTCCCCGGCCTGCTCCAGGTCGAGCATTTCCATCAGCCGGACATACTCCAGAAACTCTTCGGTGATCTCGGCGATCGGGATATCGTAGATATCCAGCTCGTCCCGCCGGATGAAGAAGAGCAAGAGGTCCAGTGGACCTTCGAAATTGCTGAGTCGAATACTATACACGTTGTACCTCGTGAACGCCGGCGGCATGGGCAAGGTCGCCGACAAAGGTGCGCGGAACCCTCTCGGAGACCGCCGTGGTGATCTCGTAGGTAATGGTCCCGGCGCGTTGCGCCACCTGGGCAGCATCGATCGAGCGGAGATGTCCACCGGCGTCGGCCTGGCTGCCGATCAATACCACCTCGTCTCCCACATCCACCGGATCATCTCCAACATCCACCATGCAGGCATCCATGCAGATCACCCCCACGATGGGGTATTCCTTGCCATGGATCAGACACGTGGCTTTGCCGCTCAGGGCACGAAGATAGCCATCGCCGTATCCGATCGGGATCGTGGCAATGGTGGTGCTCTCGGCGGCCATGAACGTGCGTCCGTAGCTCACGGTGTCGCCGGGCCAGATCCGACGCACGGCCGAGACCTTTGTGGTAAGCGACATCACCGGCCGAAGCAGCGGATCGACCTCTGGTGTTGGGCCGTAGCCGTACAAGGACAGGCCGGGTCGCACCAGGTTGAAGTGCGCCTCGTGAGCGTGCCAGATCGCACCGGAGTTGGCCGCATGGACCACCTCAAACTCGTGGCCGGTGTCCAGACACTGACGCCGTACACGTTCAAAAATCTCCAGCTGCTCCCGCAGATATGGCGAAGACTCTTCATACGCCGTAGCGAAGTGCGTACACAGCCCCACGACCTGGAGTCCGGGCATGCTGCGTAGCGCCTGGAGCACGCTCACCGCATCATGCGGCGACACGCCATCGCGGTGCATGCCGGTATCGACGGTGAGGTGGACGCGCACTTCGGCGTTGGTACGCGTTGCCGCCTCCGAGAGCGGTGCAGCTTCCTTCAGGTCGCAGATCACGACTTCGAGGCCGTGCTCCACGATCAGCGGAGCATCTTCGGGTTGTGTAGGCGTAACCACCAGGATGGGTGTGGTGATGCCGTGCCGTCGGAGCGCTTCGGCTTCGTGGACAAAGGCCACGCCAAGCATGTCGATCTGCAGCGCCTGCAGCGTACGGGCCGTGCCCGTGAGTCCATGGCCATAGGCATTGGCCTTGATCATGGCCAGCACACCGGCGCCGTTGGCGCGACGGCGGATCACCTGCAGATTCCAGGCCAGGTGATCGACGTTGATGATGGCATTCGTGGTTCGCATCAGGCCGAGACCTCTTGCTCATCCACCCATTCGAAGGAGCGGCGGATCTGCTCGATCGGCAGTCCGGCCGCCAGCGCACAGATCAACTTGATGCGGGCTTTCGGGCCATTCAGATAGTCGGCAAAGATCACACCGGCCTTGTACAGACTCCGTCCAGCCCCTTCATAGGCGTACACGTGTTCCACACGCCCCACCGGGCATCTGGAGACGAGCACCACCGGGATCCCCCGCTGGATCGCTCGGGCAAGGGCGTGGTACACCGGAGGCGTTACATTACCCACACCAAAAGCCTCTACCACAACGCCTTCGGCCCCATGATCCAGCGCCAGGTCGATCATCAGCTCCGTCATCCCGGCATAGAGCTTGAATAGCGGAACGAAGGTGGGAAGGGGGCCTGCATTGAACGCTTCCCGATGCAACGGCATACGATGGATCAGAACGTGTCCGTTGGTGACCCGGCCCAGTGGACCGAAGTTGGGTGACTCGAAGGTGGACACATCGGCCGTGTCGATCTTGGTGGCTTCGGATGCGGCCAGGATGTCTCCGCCAAGGCAGACCAGCACTCCCAAGCCCCTTGCCGATGCATGCGCGGCCACGGAGATCGCATCGCGCAGGTTTCGCGGTCCATCCCAATCCGGCTCGCTGGAATTGCGCATCGAACCCACGACCACCACCGGACAGGCCGTGTCGACGGTCGAGTCCAGAAAGTAGGCTGTCTCCTCCAGTGTATCCGTGCCGTGCGTGATCACCACGCCATCAGCGCCTTCGTGCTCCACGTACCGGCGCACCAGGTCGGAGAGTTCGGCCATGTGCGTGGGCGTGATATGCGGACCGGGGAACGCCCCGTATTCATGCACCAGCACCTCGGCCACATGGTCGATGTCTCCCAGATGGGCCAGGATCTGCCCACCGGACATGTTGGGTACGATCCCTCCCCACTCCTTGTCGAGCGCGGAGGCGATGGTACCGCCAGTAAAGATGATAACGATGCGGGGTCGCTGGGTCATGGTCGCCGATTGCGTGCACACCTCGTGAACCTGCGAAGATAGGGGGCCTGTCAGGGAGCCGGGGCAGGACTTATCAACACGTGGGCGCACGGCATGTTCGTGGTACCAAGGGAACAAGGGTGGTTCGTAGTTTTGCGGTCTATGATCTCTGGTCCCAAGCACCTGGAACACATCGTGGCCTACAAGCCCGGCGCCTCCGTTGAGGAGATCCGTCGAGAGTATGGTCTGACGAATGTCGAGAAACTCGCGTCGAACGAAAACCCACTCGGACCATCGCCGCTGGCTCTTGAGGCTGCAGCGGCAGCGATGCGGACCGCTGATCGTTACGGCGACGGCGGTGCGGCTCTGCGGCAGCGCCTGGCGGAGTTCCATCAGACGTCGGCCGACCGGATCTCCGTGAACAATGGCAGCGACGCCTTGATCCACCAGATCATGCGCACGTTCCTGTTACCGGGCGAGTCGGCCCTGAGCTGCCACGGCGGCTTTGTGAGCTTTGGCATTGCGGTGCGGACCGTTGGAGTAGAGCCGAAGATGGTAGATCTTTCGCCGGACTACCGGTTCGACGTTGAAGCCCTGGCGGCTGCGGTTGACCACAACACCAAGATCGTCTACATCCCGAATCCCAACAATCCTACCGGAACGCACATCACGTCCGATGAGCTGACGTGGCTGCTGGACCGCGTTCCGACGTCGACCCTCGTGGTCCTGGACGAAGCCTACTACCAGTACGCTACCTATCTGGCTCCGGACACCTATCCCGATGCGATCGCCATGGACCGGCCGAACGTACTGGCACTGCGCACCTTTTCCAAGGCCTACGGCCTGGCCGCCTTCCGCATCGGATACGCTGTTGGCGCTGCCAGCGTGATCTCGTGGCTGCAGCGTACCAAACTCCCGTTCGATCCGAACGCCATCGGTTGTGCCGCGGCCGTGGCGGCGCTGGACGACCATGCCTTTGTGCAGCGGACCGTGGAAATCAATGCCCATGGATTGGAGGTTCTTGGTTCGGCACTGCGTGAAGCCGATTACCGCACCACCAACAGCGTAGCCAATTTTGTGATGGTAGACTGCGGAACACCGGCACTGGCAGCCACCTTCCACCGCTCGTTACTGGAACACGGGTTCATCTCTCGTCCGCTTGGCGGTTTCGGTCTTCCACACTGCGTGCGGATCTCCACCGGAACCAGCGACCAGAACCAGCGGCTTGCTGCAACCCTGAGCGAACTTCGAACTGTCTTGACCGCCTGAAAGGAGAACGACCATGAATGCTGATGCAACACTTGCGGAACAACCCACAATGGATACTGCGGACTTCCTGCCGATCAATGGCACGGATTACGTGGAGTTCTATGTTGGCAATGCCAAGCAAGCCTCCTACTACTATCGTACCGCGTTCGGCTATCAGCTGATCGCCTATGCCGGCCCGGAAACCGGCGTTCGCGACCGCGCCTCGTACGTGCTGCAGCAAGGCAAGATCCGATTGGTACTCACCACGCCGATGCATCCGGATCATCCGATCACGGACCACATTGCCCGTCACGGCGATGGCGTCAAGGTCCTGGCTCTGTGGGTGGACGATGCCGAGCGCTCCTGGAAAGAGACCACGGCGCGCGGTGCCAGAAGTGCCGGCGAGCCCCAGACGCTAACCGATGAATTCGGCGAAGTGAAGGTGGCTTCGATCCACACCTATGGCGACACGATCCACACCTTCGTGGAGCGGCGAAACTACAACGGGCCATTCCTGCCCGGCTTTCAGGCGATGGACGATGGATACAAGACCGAGCCCGTGGGCCTGCTCTATGTGGACCACTGCGTGGGCAACGTCGAGCTTGGCAAGATGAACGAGTGGGTGAAGTTCTATGAAGAGGTCATGGGCTTCAAACTGCTGCTCACGTTCGACGACAACGACATCTCTACCGAGTACTCGGCATTGATGTCCAAGGTGATGTCCAACGGGAACGGCTACATCAAGTTCCCCATCAACGAGCCGGCACAAGGAAAGAAGAAGAGCCAGATCGAAGAGTACCTCGACTTCTACCATGGCCCTGGCGTTCAGCATGTAGCCGTAGCCACGAACGACATCATCCACACCGTGAGCGAACTCCGCCGACGCGGTGTGCAGTTCCTGGACATTCCCATGTCGTACTACGACGATCTGCTCGACCGCGTTGGCCCGATCGACGAAGAACTCGAGGCGCTCAAGAAACTCAACATCCTGGTCGACCGCGACGACGAAGGCTACCTGCTGCAGATCTTCACCAAACCCGTTGAAGACCGCCCGACGCTGTTCTACGAGATCATCCAGCGGAAAGGGGCTCGCTCCTTCGGCAAGGGCAACTTCCGCGCCCTCTTCGTTTCCATTGAACGCGAGCAAGAACGTCGAGGCAACCTCTAAACGAGCAGCGAGTAGCGAGTAGCGAGTAGCGAGCAGTGAGTAGCGAAGGGCCCTCTCCCCTCTCCCCTCTCCCCTCTCCCCTCGCCCTTATCCCCTAGCCCCTCTCCCCTCTCCCCTCTCCCC
>JANJTN010000172.1 GCA_024711065.1 bacterium | reverse complement strand
GCCGACGTGGTGATCACCGAAGCCACCAACTGCGCCACGGATGCGCCCATCGACTATGCATCCGAGACCACGCGCCTTGCGGCCTTCATCAATCGCATCACCAGTCAGAACGGTTCGGTACTGATCCCGGTGTTCGCACTCGGCAAGACGCAAGAGATGTTAGCCATCCTTCATGGGCTGATGCGCGCCGGGACCATTCCCCATCTTCCATTGTTCACCGGCGGTATGGGTGTGGCCATCAACAAGATCTACGACCAGTACTGCTACACGGAGCCGATGCGACGTCCGGGTTTCGAGATCAGCGACATCGAACAGCACCGACTCGAACCACGCCACTTGATGAAGGGGGCGTACCTCAAGACCCCGTCCATTGTGTTGGCGTCTGCCGGCATGGTCAATCAGGGGTCTACGTCCTACACGTTGGCAACGGCTTGGCTGCGACGACCGAACTTCGGGATCGCCTTCATCGGCTATCAGGATCCAACGTCGCCGGGATATCAGATCCTGCACTCCGACCACAACAAGCCGTTCGATCTGGCAGGACGTCGCGCAACGCGCGTCTGCGAGATCGAACGGCTGCGTTTCTCCGCCCATGCTGCGTTGAACGACCTGGTAGATCTGATCACCGACGTTCGTCCGTCCACCGTGGTGATCACCCACGGCGAGCCAGAGGCCTGTGAACACCTGGCCCTACGGTTGCGGGCCGAGATGCCGGGCCTCCGCATCATCATTCCACGCCAGGGCGTTGCTTACACGTTGTTCTCTTCGTCAGCGGATCACGGGAAGGGGCTTGACCACGAGGCGGCCGTCGGCAGCCAGGATCCGCAGGAAATGTGATCCGGTGGGCAGACCTCGTAGGTCGAGCTGCGTGGTTCCGACATTGTTGGCAAGATCCCAGGAGGCCAGCACGCGACGGGCAACGTCGACGATCTCCAGGCGTTCCACCTGGCGGTCGGTCCAGGTTATGGTCACTCGATCCGACGCCGGAAGGGGCGAAAGGTGGACGTCCATTCCGCGGTCGATTTCGTTGTCAACTTCTGTCACAAGCGGTGCAGGAAGTCCGATGGACAACCACGACGCACTGAAGAGTGTTCGGATCGGCCGAGCCGCATCTCGCACACCAATGCGGTATCGGTCACCGGGGATCACAGAGGGCGGCACCTGCCAGTGATACTCGCCTTGATCGGCCGGCACATTCCGAGCGATCTCGGTCCACTGCTGGAGAGCCCCATTCCAGAGAAGAAGGTCTACGGAAACAGCTTCCAGATCATTGGTCCAGCGAATGGACATCACACTGCCAACGCCATACGGCGTTGCGGCAAGGCCGCCGCTGGGATACACGTCACAGAGTGCCGGAATGCCGGCAACAACCATGGTGGCGAGGATGAGGATCCACCGCCGTTGATCGATCAATGAGGACATAACTCAACTCCTGTTCTTGTTCTAAGGTGAAACAATGATGGGATAGACCTGCACGGTAGAAGCCGTGCGGATCGTAGCAGCATACCAACCCGGCGGTACGGACCACGGCGCTCGCAGTTCGTGCGCTCCGCCGAGATTGGTAGACGTGAACACGGTTCGGCCATGCACGTCGGTGATCACGATGTCCGTAAAGGGCGTTGGCCGCGGGTCGGTCAGCAGTAGGTTCTCGCGCGTGGCCCGAAGTCGGATGCCCTTATCCGGTTCCGACGGCAGGTCTGCGGTCCGGTCCTGATACCATGCCGTGAAGACCACGGTATCCTGCAGGGGCCAGCACACATCACGCACCAGTTGTTCGGCTGCGGTGGACTGTAGCACGATGCCTTCGGCACTGCACGTCCAGTGGTCGAACCGGTAGCGTTCGCCGGACTCTGCCGTCAGATACACGCCATCCGCGATGAAGGCCATTGCGACCAGTGGCATCGGATTCATCACCACTTCGGCGTCGATCGCCTGCTGATCGTGTATGCGGCGAGCTTCTCCGGAATAGGGAACAGCGTGCTGTTTCCAGATCTCGAAGAACGACGTGTCGGGCTTGATGGCCTGCGGACCTTCCCAGAACCGACAGTCCGTGACCAACCGATAGCGGACCGGTGTGCGTTGATCGGCTTCCAACGCTTCCATGGGCGGGTCCGGGATCACCACCACCGCTCCGTTATTGGCTTCTGTAGACCAATGCACACCCACCTCCTCCACGACCGTAGGGCTGGTGGGGTCTGGCCCCATGCGATAGAGGCGTACCGGTGAACTCACGGGTGCATCCGGATGAGGGATGGGAAGGGGCTTGCCCACGCACAGCCGGATGGTGTCGGCACACGGAGCGATCACCTGACGTCCGGAGGCTTCGTCGATCCTGTAAGGTCGGCATCCGAACGGCGGATATCCGCCGGGAATGTGGTCTTCTGTGCACGGCTGCGAGGCAGCCGTAGCCACAGCGATCAAGAACATGAACCAGCAGACAAGCGTGGGCATAGACAACTCCTATCGGATCACGGCACGTTGAAGGAAGAATCGGGCTAGCAGACGGTATCGGGTGTTGGACTGGTCCAGTACGACCAGTGGACTGGTGGCCGAGCGGATACCCCACCAATCACCGTTGTTGGTCAGGAACGTACCGTAACCCACGTGGTCGTCCTGATCATCCGGCGGCAGCAGGTCCTGGATGAACTCCGTGCCCAGCTGCAGCAGATCCGGCAGGATCGATGGCCAGAGTACCGGCGCTTCGGGGTCTTCGGATCCATACTCGCCGATCTTCTCCTTGAGCATGTCCAGGAGATCCTGCGCGCGGTTCACCAGGCAGTCGTTCTCGTCCTTGCAGTCCTCGTCGTAGCTCGAGATCTGCCACCACGCCAGGTCGGTATGATCCATCCAGTGCGGCTGCATCCACTGCATCATGTCGCCATATCGCTGGGGACCGTCCTTGTCGCTGTGTGGCAGGGTACACTCGCCGGGAACCACACCTTGTTGCTCTCGGCAGTCTGGCAGACGCCGGAACGCCGTGTTCACCTCATGCGCTTTCTCCCAGCCCAGGTTGCCGCCGTAGGTCACGTGATACATCTCGCCCTTGTTCGGGAAGATGAAGTCCCAGTCGCCATCGTAGGCATACGTGGCATCGCGCAGCAGTAGGCCGTAGGCGGGCAGCTCCATACTCGACAGCAGGAAGGAATACGAGGCGGCAAGGGGCTGGCCAGAGAGCGAGCGTACGCCAGTAAGCGCCGACGCCGCGATCTCGCCGAAGTGCAGGGCCTGCATTCTCGGCGACGTTTCGGGGTCGCAGATCCGAAAGACCACCGTGGTGATCGGCGACCCGTCCGTGGGCTCGAAGCTGATGTGTTCGTTGTCGGACGACGACACCGTGAAGTCCAGACCCGTCAGCAGCGGATCGGTCACCAGCACGTTGCCGTACGATACCGCTTTCAGCCCACCATCGTAGATCGTCCGCACGTCGATCGGCATCGTGAACCGGATCTTGATCTCTGTTCCGAATCGCGGACGGTACTCCAGCTGACGTCCACCGCGTGGTTCATCGTCGGCGAGTGGTCGGTAGTAGACCGGATCGTACCAGCGTTCTTCCCACGTGGCATCGCCACGGTCACTACCGTGCACGGTACGCACGGTCATGCCGATGGCATCGACGCCGAAGTCCTGCCGGAAGCAGGCACGTACACGGATCTGTGGCTCCGTAGAGGGAAGCCCCCTACAATCCGTAGCGGTGAAGTTGGCGATGTCTTCATCGATCACCATTTCGTAGCGGTACTCGTCGCCGGACTTTCCGGCAGGATCAGGAATGGCGTATAGCGGTCGCGTATCGAAGTACTTCCACACCTGGCCGCGCACACTACTGCCTCTGGTGCGCATCCGTACCACATCGCCGCACTTTAGTCCATAGCCATTGAACAACAGGTCGCCATCCTTGCACGGCACAGGTACCAGCGCTCTCCACGAGGAAGTGCCGTCCTGCGCGGTCACGCGTTTGTCCACCCGCACATAGGTCTCCGGATGAGGATCGCGTCCGGGAAGGATGTCGTTGGGCTCGTCCGATGCCAGCACCACCTGCTCTACCCTCAGGTTGATCGTGGTGCGCTGGGCAAAGAAGACCACGTGATTCTCGGGGTCGGTCAGAGGCGCGGTCACACAATAGGTTTCAACCGGGTCGAACAGCTCATAGATGTTGCGGGCGGACTCCGAGTAGCCAACGATCTTCCAGCAGGGTTCGGCACGAACGCAGATCGTGCGCTGTCCGGGCACGGCCTCTTCGAACTCGTACTCCGTGGTAAAGTGTACGCCATCGTTCACATCGAATCCGGGATCGGCATCCCAATCCTGGATCGCCCCCTTCAAGGCATACGTCTCGGTACCTCCCACCTGCGGGGTGAACTGCGCGTTAAACGTTGGTGTGAAGGTGCCTTGTTGCCACGCTTGGAACAGCGAGCCGCCCATGGAGCTGTTCACTACGAAGGCTGCGGATGCGGAGCCATGCATGGACGTCCCCGGTGCCTGCCAACCGGCGAAGCGGTATCCGGAGTCGGGCAGTACCACAACACGGAGTCCACCTTCGGACGGATCGTAGCTCATCTGCAGGGTATCGGTAACCACGGCGATCAGCGTGTTGGTGTAGGAGTACACGTTCACCACGCCTCCGGCCTGTGCGGTAACAGTGATCGGAACGGAGTCGGCATGGTCAAGGATCGCCGTCAGCGGGATCACATCGTGTAACAATGTGCAGTCAATTGTTACATCGGATCCCGATGGTGCATCGGGGTCTCGCGGGGTGAGAAGGGGGCTTTCCCAGCGCACGAACCGCCAGAGGTCTTCGCGACGGTCGATCGACCCTACGTCTGGCGGACCATCTGCCACCATCTGCTGATAGCGTTCGAAGTCTTCCCGAACGTCGTCGGGTACAGTTTCGCCGTCCTGTTCCACCACATCGATCTGCAATCGGCCAGCGCTCCGGACCACGGTGCTGAAGGTTCGGTTGTCCAGCGTGTCGCCGGTGGTGGCGTGCATGTCTACGTGGAGTCGGAGGATCGCGCCGGAGGGCCAACGTCCATCCGGAAGGATGTGGACGTGCTCGCCGCTGGTGAACACGGCACAGGGAACGGGTTGCCAGACCGTTGTGCTATCCATCGTCTCCAGCCGGATCCATCGCTGAGGATCGCCAAGCGCTGGTAGAACATCACCACTGAACTGCACCGTGATGGTGTCGGAGCATCCTATGGTGGGTCTGCCCTGCAGGTTCGTACCCATCACACGTGGGATCTCGGCTGCGGTGGTGAAAACGGAGACCATCGTTGCCAGGCGAACGGGACCGTTGGCATCAACGTCGATCCCGGAGACCTCGATCCGATAGCGCGTATTCGGCTCCAGCGTCGTTGGCGTAAAGGTTAGCGTATGTGGGTCCACCAGAGCATAGGTGCCCAGCACGGTACGGCGTATCCGGTCGGCGCGTTCACCATCGAACGGCTCGGCCATCAGCAGCACGGTGGGCGACGTAGGTGCGTAGCCATGATGGTCGGCATCCGGATAGCCGAAGGTGATGCTCTCCGGGATGATGGGCGCGGGTGTCCGAACCGTAATGGTAGGACGGCGCTCGACGTTCGTAAGCCCGTCGCGGGGAAACGAGAGGACGAGTCCGGGGGCCTGGGCTCGCATAGAGAACGGGCTGCCCAGGAGCAGGGGCAGGCACAGAAGAACACGCAGCAGGTGTCGCATGGCGACCTCCGATGGGGTGGTGAACGATGCCACCGCAATCGTGCGGTGGGTTCACTCCGTGTCGGAAGGGGGCCGTGGTGTGACGCGCCGCGTTTAACGTGGCACGCCAAAGGCGTGCCCATATCACGCGGCGCGTTTGCGGTATGACAGGACCGCCAGGACGTTCACCGCGATCGCGAAGAGGAGGATGATGCCAAAGTGGCGCGAGACGTCCGAGAACGTACTGCCTTTGAGCAAGACCAGTCGGATCACGTCGATGAAGTAGGCGATCGGATTGAACAACGTGATGTTCTGTGCCCATGTCGGCATGTTCTCGATTGGTGTGAACAGACCACTCATCAGAAGAAAGATCACCATGAAGAACCAGCTCACGAACATGGCCTGTTGCTGGGTCTGGGTTCGTGTGCTCACCAACAGCCCCATGCCGAGGATCACCGTTAGATAGATGCCGGCGAAGGCAAAGAGCAGACCCACGTTGCCCTGTACCGGGATCCGATAGACCAGAACGCCGATCGTGAGTCCCAAGGCAAGCTCGAAGAGTCCGATCACCCAAAAAGGAAAGAGCTTCCCAACAATGAACTCCCACTTTCGGATGGGCGTCACGTTGATCTGCTCGATCGTGCCGATCTCCATTTCGCGGACCACGTTCATGCTGGTCAGAAAGAGTCCAACCATGGTCACCAACAGCACCATCAACCCCGGAAGCATGGTGTTCTTGTATTCCAGGTCGGGGTTGTACCAGTAGCGCTCCTTCACCTGCACGCGGCCGGCGGTCTGGAGAGCCCCTTTCCGTTCCCGGACCACGATGTTGCGATTCAGGTCGGCCACGATCCGCGTGATGTAGAAACTGCTGAGTCCTGCGGCTTGTCCGTCGATCCCGTTGATATCCAGCGCCAGAGAGCCGGTCCCGGTGGCGAGCAGGGTCCGTTCAAAGTGTGCGGGGATGCGCAGAAAGACCGTGGCCTTGTCGTGATCCAGGCGATCCAAGCCTTCGCGGGTGGTAGCCGGAGCACCCACAACACGGAAGTAGGGCGATGCCTCGAACTGTCCGTACAACTCGCGCGAGGTGCGGGAGTGATCCAGATCCTCGACGATCAGGTTGATGTTCCGGATCTCAAAGTCGGCGGCATTCACCAGGATCAACAACTGCACGATGGGCAGCACGAAGATGATCGGCAGCATGGCCTTGTTCCGGAAGATCTGCCGGAACTCCTTCTTCAACAGATGGGGAAGCGCACTCATAGTCGGATCCGGAACTTGCGGACGCTGATGCCGATGAACAGCAGGGTCATTCCGGCCAGCACAGCGGCTTCTTTCCAGAGAACCTCAAAGCCCACTCCCTTGAGCATCACACCCTTGATGATGACAATGAAGTATTTGGCGGGAATGATGTTGCTGATCAACTGCAACGGAAACGGCATGCTGCTGATCGGAAAGATGAAGTTGCTGAGGAGGATGGTGGGCATCATCAACGCCATCAACGACAGCATCAGCGCTACCTGCTGCGTGCGCGCGATGGTGGAGATCACCACGCCAAGGCTGAGAGCGCAGACCACGAAGAGCAGACAGGCAACGGCCAGCACCAGCCAACTGCCTTCCATGGGAACGCCGAACAACAGGTGGCCAACGGTGATCACGGTAGACACGTTCACCATGGACAGTAGCAGGTACGGGATCACTTTGCCGAGAATGATCACCAATGGCTTCAGCGGAGACACCAGCAGGATCTCCATGTTGCCCAGCTCTTTTTCCCGTGTGATGGCAATGGACGTGAGCATCGCACTCACCAGCAGCATCACGATGGTGATCACACCCGGCACGAACATGTTCACACTGGCCTGGTTGTGATTGTAGTGCATCTGTGGCTCGATGCGAATGCCAGGGGGCTTGCCCTGTGCACCGCTGCGGGCCGCAATGGCATTCACGTAGCTTACCAGCGTACTGGCCATGTTGGGGTCCGTGGCATCCGTTAACACCTGAAGATCGGCCTCGCCGCGCTGCAGCTTGGCAGCGAAATCCGGTGGGATCACCAGCGCCATCTTGATCCGCCCCTTGCGAAAAGCCTCTTCGATCTGGTCGTACGACCGCACATCGGCGTTCAGCGTAAAGTAGCCGCTGGCAAGAATGGTGCGCGTGAGTTCCAGACTGCGCACATCCCTGGAGCGATCCAGCACGGCAATGTTGGCGTTCTGGATCTCGGTGGTGATCGCATAGCCGAACAGGATGATCTGGGCGATCGGCATGCCGAAGAGCACCAGCAGTGTGCGTTTGTCGCGAAGGATGTGACGGAATTCCTTCAGGATGAAGGCGCGGAAGGCGTTCATGGCGACGTCCTCGTGAGTTTGAGGAACACCTCGTCCATGGTGTGCACACCCAGGGTGGACTTCACCGCCGAGGGCGTATCGTAGGCGGCCATCGTACCGTCTACCATCACCGAGATGCGATGGCAGTACTCGGCTTCATCCAGATAGTGCGTGGTGATCAGGATCGTGGTACCTCGATCGGCCGCGGCGGTGATCATCTCCCAGAACTGCCGGCGCGTGATCGGATCCACACCGCTTGTGGGTTCGTCCAGAAACACCACCGCGGGATCGTGCACCAATGCTGTAGAAAACGCCAGCTTCTGCTTCATCCCCAAGGGCAGTTCGCCCACCAGACGGTCGGCCTCGGCGTCCAACCCCAGATCTCGGATCAGATGTTCGGCACGTTCGTTCAGCACGGCTTTCTTGAGTCCGTAGATCCCTCCATAGAACCGGATGTTCTCGCGCACGGTCAGATCGGCGTACAAGGAGAACCGCTGACTCATGTAGCCGATGGATCGTTTGACCTGTTCGGCCTCCGTGCTCACGTCAAAGCCCCCTACCATGGCGGTACCCTCCGTTGGCATCAGCAACCCGCTCATCATCTTGATGGCCGTGGTCTTACCCGCACCGTTGGCACCAAGGAAGCCGAAGATCTCTCCACGCCGTACCTCAAAGCTGATCGCGTTCACAGCCGTGAAGCTGCCGAAGCGCCGGGTCAGCCGGTCGGCCACGATGGTTGCTGTCGGCGTCATGCGTGCTCCAGCATCAGATCCATGAACCGGTCTTCGATGTCCGGCTGAGCCCGTGAAACGCGTGCTCCCGTCACACCGGACCGGAGCAGTTCGTGGGTCAGGTGTTCCGGATCGAGCTCCTGATCGGTACTCATCATCACCGACGAGCGATAGAGGTAGGCAGCACGGGCTGCCGGGTGTTCGCGCAGCACCTGCAACGCCGTGCGGGTGTTATCGGCATCGATCCTCCATAGCGCATGGTCGTAGGAGGCCACGATCCCGCCGATCGTGTCGATCTGCATCAGACGTCCGTCATTGATCAGGCCAACACGGTCGCACAGAGCGGCTTCTTCGAGATAGGGAGTGCTGACCACGATGGTGATCCCGGTGGTGGTCAGGCGGCGCAGCATGGACCAGAACTCCGCACGGCTCACGGCGTCCACGCCGGTGGTGGGCTCGTCCAGGATCAGCGCCAGTGGACGGTGGATGAGGGCACAGCAGAGGGCCAGTTTCTGTTTCATTCCGCCGGACAAGGCCCCGGCTCGGCGATCCTTGAAAGGGGCTAGTTGCTCGTAGATCTCGGCGATCAGGTGATAGTTCTCCTGGATCGTTGTCCCGAAGACATTCGCAAAGAACTGCAGGTTTTCTTCGACCGTCAGATCGGTATACAGCGAGAACGTTCCCGGCATATAGCCAACGTTCCGCCGCACGAATCGATAGTCTGCCACCACATCATGCCCATCCAGGGTGATCGTGCCATCGTCCGGCAGCAGCAGGGTTACCAGCATGCGCATCATGCTGCTCTTGCCCGCACCATCGGGTCCGATCAAACCGAACAACTCGCCGCGCTCTACGGTGAACGTGGCTCGATCCACGGCCGTGGTGTTGCCGTATCGCTTCACCACCTGATCAAAGCGGATCATGGTGCGGCACTCCAGCGCACCTCACCGGGCATGCCGATCTTGAGGGCTCCATCGTTCGCAACGCGGACCTTGATAGCGTACACCAATGCCACGCGTTCATCACGCGTTTGGATGTTCTTCGGCGTGAACTCGGCCACATCGCTGATCCAGCTGATGGTTCCCGGGTGCTCCTGGAGAGCCCCTTTCCCGGCATCGCTGATCACGGTGACCTGCTGGCCGAGTTTGATCTGGGAGAGCTGGTCGCCGGACACGAAGGCCTTCAGATACAACCGATCCAGATCGGCGATCGCATACAAGGGTCGTCCCGGTGCCGTGATCTCGCGGGCCTCGGCGAACGTGGTGAGCACCACGCCACCAACCGGATTCCTCACAACGGCATCGCGCAGCCGCTGTTCGAGCTGCTCGCTGCGGGCGCGAACGGCATCGGCCTGTGCCTGGATCGCGGGGTAGCGCGTGCGAAGAACGGCCAGGGACCGACGTGCCGATTCGAGGGCGCTGGTCACATCGTCGAGTTGCTTCTGCGTAGCAGCGCGGTCGCGGAACAGGGCCGTGATCCGTGCAGCATCCTTTTCCAGACGGGCCACATCGTTCTCGGCCACTTGCAACTGAGCAGCTACGGTCTGCGCCTCGGCCGCCGTGCTGGCCAGTCCCGCCAGGATCTCGGCCCGTTGCAGATGCAGGTCCGTGGTATCGATCACGGCCACGACCGCACCGGAGTCTAGCCGGACGCCTTCTTGCACGTCGAACTGCAGCAGCTCTCCGCCCACCTTGGCGGAGATCGTGATCTCGTCGACCTCAAAGTTCCCATAGGCATCGGCAGGGGGCTCGCCATTGGAGCAGCCGAGTAATGCAAGGGTGAAAAACAGGGTGAGGAGCGTGGAAGAGAGAGTGGTCTTGGTAGCCATGGCTATTGTCCGAGCATGATGTTGTAGTTCAGCGTGGCGGTCAGGCGTTGCAGCTTGTGGAGTTCCAGATCGGCCTGCGCGGTCTGTTGGCGATTGAGCTGCGTGAGGTACTCGGACGACGTGATGGTTCCGTTGCGCAAGCGCGACGCATACGATTCGGCCACACTGGTGTAGAGGCGCACTAGATCTGCATCTGACCGCATCAGGGCTTCGGCTTTTTCGATCGCTGTCCGCTGCGCTTCGGCTTGAGACGACACCTGGGTGGTGAGTTGACGTTTCCGGATGGCCATGACCTGCTGCTGAAGGTTCAGAGACTGCTCTTGAGCGCTACCCTTACCCCAGTCGAACAGATGCCAGTTCAGCGTAAGACCTACTTTGGCCATTGGCGCCGGATCGGTGTCGAAGATGTTGTATCCGGGATAGCCCACACCTACATCGCCAAACACGCCGATCCGTGGCAGGTACACCGCATCGATCAGCCCCTTACGTGCTTCGATCTCGGCGATGCGTTGATCGATCAGGCGTAGGTCGGGCCGCTCGTCGAAGGTGGTAGCGGCGGAGAGCGCAGCCGACGGGACTTCGAGGACCACGGTGTCGGCCAGATCGGTCCCGGTCAGGCGTGCCAGACTCCGCACGTACTGCCGTCGCGTAAAGCGCAGTTCGTCGATCTGCTGCTGCAGGCGAACGAGTTCGGCCTGCAGTAGATCGGCTTCACTCTGCAGTACCACGTGGTTGGCCACCGCCGTGCGCACTTCCTGCAGGCGTTCATCGAGGACTGACCGCTTCGATTGAAGGATCAGGCTATGCTGATCCGTGAGCAGGATCGCCGCATAGAGTTGCAGGACGCTGGTTCGAAGCTCCAGCCGTTGAGCTTCGATCTCGAGCACCCGTGCTGTTCCGGCAGCTTGTTCCACCAGTCGTTCATGATGGCTCTGGCTGCCATCGTAGATCCATTGGCGAATGGTGAGCAGGGCAGAGTTCAGATTCAGTGGAGCGGCCGGAGGCGTGAAGCCCGGGATCTGGATGCCGATGGGGATCTCGATCTGGGTGTTCTGATAGGTAGACATCGCCTGCAGGTCCAGCGTTGGCAGGTAGGTCTTGTCCAACCGATCCACGCTGGCCTCGGTGGCCTGCACGGTGGCATCGATCTGGCGTTGCAGTTCGAACTGTCTGTAGGCACGCTGCGTGCAGGTGTCCAGGGTGAGCGGTGCCTGTGTCCAAGCCCCTTGCCAAGCAAGCAGCAGGAGTACACCAGCGAGAAGAAGAATTCGGGGGTACATCGCGGGTTCAGTGAGATGGACGGAACAGACCGTTGAGAAGCAGGCTGGTCACATGGGCTTTGCGAGCCTGCAGGAAGTGCTGATACTCTTCGTCCGAGCGGCGGGAGACGGACTGCAGCATCGGCCGGGCCAGAATGGCGATCACGGAGAGACCCAGGAGGTCGGCAATGATGTCGAACGGATCCACGGGAAAGAGTTCTCCGGACACGTTGGCTTCGTAGACCTGACGGAAGAAGACCTCCGGAGGTCCGCCGGCGGTGGTGATATTCTCGCGAATGAAGTCGGGATCGCGGTTGATCTCGTTCAGCACGAACAGCGGCAGATACGGGTCGGCGATCACCCGATCCATGTAGACCTGTGCGGTAGACTCGATCTTTTCCCGTAGCGGGAGTTCGCTGGAGAGCGAGCGGAAGACAGTGGCGATCAGCTCCTGGAAGGCTTCCCGCAGGACGGCTTGAAAGAGCGCTTCCTTGTTGCCGAAGTGATAGTGCAGAAGGGCCTTGTTCACGCCACAGTGGTCGGCGATCTCCTGCATTCGTGCGGCCGCGTACCCCTTGCTGCGAAAGACGTCGCGAGCCCCTTGCATGATGGTTTGCTTTGTGGTCATGAAGCAAACCTAGCAAGTTTTACCAAACGGTCAAAACAATTGGTTAAATGTTTAGACTAAACCATACGGTCAATTTCTCCCGGAATCAGTGATTCCGGGACATGTCCGGGACTATTCCGGGAGTCAGTGATTCCGGGAGTGATCTTACGGGAGTTCGATCTGGAACACGTGGGGCCAATTCTTGCCCGTCACATAGATCGCCTTCGATGTGCTGTCGAAGGCAATGCCGTTCAGAACGTCGGACTGGGGGGTACGGTCGGCCCTGGGATAGATGCCGGAGCAATCCACAACCATGGTCACCGCTCCGGTACGAGGGTCGATGCGCACGATCTCATCGGTCTTCCAGACGTTCGCCCAGATCTCACCATCGATCCATTCCAGCTCGTTCAGTGCCGATTGCGGTGCGCCGTTTCTGGTAACCTGGATCGTGCTGAGCAGGTGAAAGTCTCCCGGGTCGCGAACGGAGATCACGCTGGTGCCGTTGCTCATGTACAGCACCGTGCCGTCGGTGGTCAGCCCCCAGCCCTCCCCCATGTACACGAACTGGTCTTCCTGCGTCAGCGAAGCCACATCGAACACGAATCCCCGCTGCGTGAGCCACGTGAGCACATAGGCCTTCCCGTTCAGCACCGTCATACCCTCGCCAAAGTACTCATTGCCTAGCGGTGTTTTGGAGAGCACCTTGCCGGACAGGATGTTCACGCGTCGCAGCTCGGATTGTCCGTTCTGTCCGGTCGACTCCAGAAACGCCCCGTTGTGCACCACCAGCCCCTGCGTGAAGGCTCGCGGATCGTGCGGCAACGTCTCTACGACACGCGCCTCCACCACGCGTGCTTCCACGCGGGGTTTGGTGGAAGGGGGCTTGCCACCAGTTGATGTTTCGGGTACACGGTCGGATGTGGTCTCGGAACCACAAGCGTACAGGGCGGCTGAAAGGGACAGCAGAGAACCGAGCAGGATACGTCGCATATCACAAACCTACACACACCACGCGCTGTTGGCATGACGTGTGCTGGTGCCGAAATCGTAGTTTCGAGCGCAGCATGAGACCGATCACCACAGTCCCACAGTCTTTCCGTACCATCGCCATGATCCTCGCGATCATGGTGCTAACAGCGTCGTGTTCCACTCCGGAAGAAGATGCCGCTGAAGCAGCGGCGGAGCAAGCCGAACGTGTCGCAGAGGCACGCAAGGACTCCCTCGAACAACACCGGCAACGCCAGGTTGCGCTGGCCGATTCTCTTCGCGAGCGGTTCCCTCGTATCCGATACCGGACCACGGTCGTGGAGTCGCGATCGGATCTGGATAGTATTCGCCGACAGTATCGCAAGACCGACGAGAACTGGACGGCCTACCGAGTGTTCACCACCGTGAACCGCAAGGACATCCAGTTCGTGCGCATGGGCGACACCTTGGTGATCCCCGACACGCTGATGGAAGACCTACGTGCCTACTCAGTGTTCCCGCAGTACTATCCGCAGGCCGACACCATCAAGAAACTCGTAATGGTGTCCAACGCCATGCAGTGCTATGCCTGCTACGAGTACGGTGTGCTGGTACGTTTTGCCGCTGCCAACACCGGCGAAGAACGCAAGCCAACGTTGCCCGGACGCTACGCCGTGAACTGGAAGGATCGCAAGCGTTTGAGTTCGCTGGACAGCACGTGGGTGCTTCCGTTCACCGTGAACTTTCACCTGTATGCCGGCAGCGCCCTGCATCAGTTCGAAATGCCCGGACGCCCCGTGAGTCACAGTTGTGTGCGGCAGTTCCTGTCCGATGCCGAATGGCTCTTCAAATGGGTGGACCAGGGCAAGATCAACAAGGAAGAACGGCGCATCATCCCCATGACCGGCACGCCGTTGATCATCATCGACGTGTTCGACTTCAACCGCAAGCGCGGCGGGCCGTGGCTGGATCTGGTGAGCAACAAGGACATCGAGCTGGAGCTTCCCGACGATCCGATGAACGTCGAGGAAGCCCTGATCCCGATCTCGCAGATCCCGAAAGTGGTGAGAGGGGGCTTGCCCGATAAAACGCGCTACATCAAGGCCGAAGAGATCATCCGCGAACGTGGTTGGATCCGGCCGCATGTGCAGCTACGGGAGAGTATCGACTTCAACAAGCTGCGCCGCGAGCGGCGAGAGCGCGAAGCTCGAGAGAAGGCACGCAAACGGGCGGCTGATTCGGTGGCTCAGATCCAAAACACCACACCCCACAACTAGGACTAGCCGCGGGGTGTGATCGCGCAGTGCGTTGCTTGGTTCTGTCAACGCGGTTTCAACGTCATCGGAAAGTTCGTGGTTGTGGCCGGTATCCAGCCACCTCCATCTGGTATCGCGGCCGTCCACCCCACGTTGAAGGCCTCGAGCCATGGAGACGTCCACACTGTGGCCTTCTCTTGCCCCGTATTGTAGATCACCGCCATTCCCAGAACGCGTCCGGGAAACTCCAGGCCATTGCGGATCGGAGCAATTAGCGTGCGATCGATCAGACGCTGTGGCGCTAGAACAATGGTACCCATGCCGTGGATGCCGGCCGATCCATCCGGATCAAAGAGTGCCAGTTCCGGTAGTCTTCCAGAGAGTTCAATGCGATACTCCGTGCGCGCCGGGTTCAGGGTTCCCTGGCCGAACACCACGTCGTTCTGGCGTCCCGTTTCCCACACCACAAAGACCACAGCGCCTTCCGGCGCTGCAACGCGGATGCCGTCTCGGTTCACCACCGGACCGCTGATCACCACAAAGCGATTCGTGTCCTTTGGTGGTGTTACATCCACCGGATCATCAGTGCCACTGCCGGGCAGCACCACCTGATCGCACGCTACAGTAGCGGAGATCAGCAGTACGATGGCAAGAGAGTACAACAGGTGTTTCATGATCGCGCCCTTACCAGCGGTATCCAAGTTCGATGCGCAGAGCCGGACTGAAGGCCGTACCCCACACACCATTGTTCTGGTAGGCCAGGCCCACCACGTCGGCTCCAACGCCCAGCTGCAGCTGGCTAACGGGGATCTGCAGACCCACGGCAGGCTGCACGGTTACGCCTCTCGACGAGCCCCCTGCACCCAGATGGAAGAACGGACGTGCCCCAAGGGGCAGGTCCATCATGGGCATCCAGCGATAGTGGGCGCCGACCCAGGTCATGTAAGGGGCTGATACCATGGAGTTGTCGGTCTGCACCAGTTGGAGCGGGAAGAGGTCGTGGTGTACACCAGCGCCGACGTAATGCTCGCTGCTCAGCTCCACATCGGCCTCGAAGGCCAGCGAGCCAAAGGCGCTCTCGGTGGTTCCGGCGTTGTAGGAGAAGCCGCTGAGTGGACGCTGCAGAAGGCGCAGCGTGACCGATGGGAATGGCGAGCTCTCCGCGTACGGCTGAGCGATCCACGGAAGCTGATCCTGCAGAGACATCGAAGACGTCTGCGCCGTCGATCGCTGCACGCGCAGGCGTTCGGCCTTCTGCGTCTGAAGGCTGGCGATCAGCACATTGTCTTCGGCCTCCTGGTTCTGTACGGGAGGCACCTCGATGTTGGAGCGATCTTCAGCCACGGTGGTGTTGGCACGGTCCATCACGGGAAGTGCCGTGGTTCTGGCGGTGTGGGCAGGGCGGTTTGGACGAGCACGCTCAACGGATCCATCGTTCGTGCGAGCCGGCGGAGCAATGTCTGCGGTTGCTCGTGGTGCCGGTTGCGGTGTCGACGGTTGATCCATCTCGGGCGCGACTGGAGGAGCGTCCGATGTAGCTGCCGCTGTTGTGGTCTGCGTCACAACACTGTGCGGCGCGTCGGTCGAAGCAAGGTCCACGGCGGTCCAGACGCTCATCAGCGCAACCGTTGTTGCCGTGATCAGCAGGGCAACGAGCGTAGTGCCCCCTGCCGCACTGCCGGTAGCAATGGTGGTGGCCGAGGCTGCGCCCAGAACGCCGGTGGCGAGGGCCTTGTTGACGATGGATCCGTAGAGGTGCGGAGGAAGTTCGATCAGGGCCAGGTCCTCGTCGGTGGCATTACGCACGGCAGCCAATGTTTCCATGTCGGCGGCAACCGAGGGGTCGGCCTTCATGGACTTCATCAGCTCGGCTGCCTCGGCTGGACTGGCTTGTCCGTCGAGATACCGCTCGATCAGATCGATGGTGTCTTGTGTCATGATTGTCCTCCCTGCTCAACGATGAGCGGAAGTAAGTAGGTGCGTAGTCGTTGTTTGGCTCTGGAAATTCGATGTCGTACGGTGGGAAGGGTCTCTCCGGTCACGTCGCAGATCTCGGCGTAGCTCAGGCCGCCGTAGAGCTGCAACACCAAGGCTTCGCGGTATTCCTCCGGCAGGCGTTCCATGGCTCGGCGCACATGCTCGTGCATGTCCGTGTCTTCCGGACTCACCGTATGCTCGTCGATCGGATCGATGATCTCCGGTTCGACGTACGTCAGGTGCTCGTCGCGCCGGACGTTCAGGCACAGGTTCCGGGTGATCCGCATCAGGTAGGCCGCCAGGTTCTCGATCTGGTCGCCCCGGCGAATAGCGGTCAGAAACCGCAGAAACGCGTCCTGGGTGATGTCACTGGCCCGCGAATCCGACCGCAGCACACGCAAGCTGTAGGCATACAACCGTTTGGCGTATCGGTCATAGATCACCCGGAATGCGGCTTCGGAGCCCTCGTTGCTCGAACGAATGGCGTCGATCAGTTCACGATCGGGGGTGGTATGATGCAGGCTCGACGACATTGGTCAGATCCAAAGACCCTTGGTGTTCCGGTGAAGTGACACACTGGGGAGGGATTCGTCCCATTCTAGTGAATTGTCGCACCTGTTCACCCTAGATCATCCCGGTTCACCTTGCCACCACCAAGGTACACCCTAAGTTCTCCCCCGAAGGCGTGGTCCACCGGAGATGGTACACGCCTGAGACGAGTTGTGATACATCCATGGTGATCACCGGCGAGACAGGCCGGTCCGACCGCCAGGCCACCTCGCCCGCCGTGGTATACAGCTCAAGTGAACCTTGGCGTGTATCGCCAGGGAGTAGCGAAACCAGCACATTGATCTGATCCGACGCAGGGTTCGGCATTGCTCGGATCAGTCGTTGTGTGGCAAGGTCGACGACTTCCATGGCCTGCAGGTCTACCACCTTCCGATCGACGGCTGCTTCACCCTGCTTGGGCAGTGCCGGCTGGCGTTCTTCGAGCACATCGGCCATGTGCAGCACCACGTTGTCTCCAGGATGTAGCCGCAGGCGGTACCGGCTGGCACCACTGCCACCGGTAAAGGTGAACCGGGAGGTCTTGCGCCTGGAGCGGGCGTCCCGCGCCGGTGCTTCCGGCAAGCCCAGGTCCACCGAGCGGCCTTGCATGGGCAGGCCCTCCGGTGTGATCTCTTCGACGCTCAGCGTGCAGCCCAGTCTGAGCAGACCGTCAATATTCAGCGACAGCTCGCGCAGGTCCTCGACACGGAAAGGCTGTGTAACCAGGTCATCCACCGGCTCGAAGGCCGAGGTCAAGAGCTGCTCCAGCGGCGTTGCCGGCCGCCGGTCGCGCCGAAAGTCCAGGCGATCCTCGTTGTCGAACAAGCCGTCCACAACGATTTCCTGATCGCCGCTATGGAAGCCACCCTTGCGGCGCCAGGCGAATCGATCATGACCCTTGTAGAAGCCCTCGGCCGAGACACGGATCTGCGAGACATCGCTGGCATTCGACGTGTGCTGAATGCGCCGCACCATCTGCCGGGCATGCTCCGGACCAAACATCTGATGACTCAGGTGTGGCCAGACGCCACTGGAAATGATCTGATCTACGGAATGAGGCTCATAGGCCTGCTGGTGTGGCGGCAGCGGAGCATATCGAAGTGGTATCTGGTGGACGTTGTGCAGTGCGCCCCACGTCTCCCAGTTCAGCGTTCCATCGGGGGGAACGCCGACGCCGGCGTGGACCAGGTTGGCATCAGTGAGGCCAAAGGAGCTGAAGACACTGGTATCGGAGATATTGCCCTGAATGTCAATGTTTTCCGTGATGACAAGCGGAGGCGTATCGTCGTTGAGATAGGAATAGTCATAGTCCTGCTCGGCAAAGCGGTAGTCTCCGTTGGAGACCGTGGGTGCCACGACATGCGCCTCTGCGCTGCTCGTCGAGCCGAGGTACCAGTACAACAGTCCCGTGCCGGGCCCCGGCAGCTGCGACTGGTCCTGATGAATGAAGTGGCGGCGATGGATCTTGAACATCGGCAGGCCATTGGCGCGCGTCTGAAACGTCACGGTCTCGAACTGAAACGGCGTGGCGCTGACCGGCTGCGTGCTGACGATCGACATGGCCGGTGCCGCCGCCCCGTTGACCGTCAGGCCGCTGCGCACGATCGACGGGTACAGGCTGATCCTGCCGGCATCATCGTCGGAGACCCGCAGCACGCTGTTGTGATGGATCCCATCCGGCGCCGGCGGTCCTGCCGGGAACGGCACCAACGGGGGCGGCGTGGAGTTCGAGTACCGGATCACGTTGAGGGCATCCGGGAACCCGTAGTCATGGATGCCGTAGGCAGGGGCAAGGCCGGCATCCTCCCAGACCCGGGTGTACATGATCGCCCAGCCGTCGAAATGGTTCTGGCCGAGGCTGCCGATGCGGGCCTGCTCCTGCCAGACCAGACTGGCTGCTGCCGTACTGCCGCCAACAGCCGTGTTGGTCGGTGTCAGCGACGGGTACTGTGCCTGCGCTGTCTGGTCGTTGACCACGCCGGACTGGGACATGATGACCTGGTCCAGGTTGGCGTTCAGGCCATTGACGGGGCCCATGAAGTACCCGCCGTCCGGTGGTGCTGCCAGGCCCCAGGTGGGGCGCACGCCGCAGGTGATGCCTTGTCCCGGACGTACGCTCCATGCCGTGAACACGCGGTCATGCTCAACGCGCGGCATCGGTGGCGGCCCGGCAGGCATTCCTTCGCTTGAGACACCGTTGGTTGGCGTACCCCACTGCACCAGATACGAGTCATTGAACGCCGCGTCGCCTTGGGTGCCGATCACGGCCAGTGAGCGGGAATCCATGGCCATGAGCGGTCCTGTCTGCCCCGGCAGGAGTGTGGTCTCCACGATGTGCTGTTCACCGACCCGTTGTGGCGCCCCGAACTCGGTGCCGTAGTAGTCCTTGTAGACCAGGGCGGAGTACACCACATGCACCCGTTGGACGACGGTCTCGTTACCCTGTGCATCGACTTGCACCTCACGGCCAACGCTGATCGAAGGGAAGGCCGACTGTACCATGACATCCTGTTCCGGCGAGTCGTCATGATCGATCAGATAGTCAGTATACCCCGGGTTCGGTGGTACCGCTCCGGCATAGCAGTCATCGAAGGCATGCGCGCCGCTCTGCCACTGTGTGCCGGCAACGCCCGGCAGGCTCTTGCGTACCGTAAAGCCGGTGCCCAGTTCGATCTCGGCCCTCCATTGCATTCCGGCAACATCCGGCACAGCGTCGCGCGGGTAGGCATAGCTGGGACGGTAGAAGACCCGCAAAAGCCCGTCGACACGCCGCGTATACACCATGTGATAGACGACTTCGGTCTCGTATGGCGTGAACACCGGCGGCAGTAGGGTCATATCCACCACCTGAGCATGCGTGGACACGATCTTGGTCTGTCCGTTGAAGGCCAGGTTGCCGGTGATCTCATCGGTGCTCACCGCCGGGATCCGGCGCACACGCAGGAGCTTGCCCTCTCCGGGCAGCAGGTTGACCTCCAGGCTGCCATATCCATCAATGATCGTGTCCAGCAGGCGCCGGCTGACCTTGCGCGTGGTAGTACCGTCGTTGTGTTCATACAGGACCATGGACCTGGTGCTCGGGTCGTCGGCAACGGCGACTTCCTGCACATGCAGCAGGACGCGCTCCGTGGGGCTCAGCTCATGGTCAAAGGGGAGCACCACCGAGCGCGAGCCGATCTGGTCATAGAGGCGCTTGCCATTGGCCTGGTTGCTGACCAGGGCGAGGAACTCCTGCGTCGACGAGAACCGCGGCTGGACGTCGAACACGGAGTTCGGCTCGCTGATGGTCTCCATGTACAGGGGGTTCTGTCGGCGATTCTGGACGCCAATGTAGACCTCGCCATGCACGTAGGAGTTTGGCCCATAGGGCACCGCCGACATGGTCTTGCGGCGGTGCAGCAGCGTAACGTCGACGAAGTTTGAATCGCGATGCTCGTAGTCGGCGCGGCTATTGACTGTCCGGTACGGATGCCGCACCTTGAGCCGGTCCGGGTCGATCCAGTCGAGCAGCGGGTTGGTTGCCGTTGGCATGTCGCGCCAGGCATGGAACTCCTTGAAGCCGCGGGCATGCCAGGACTGCAGGTCCAGCAGCCCCACCAGTTCGGCCACCGTAGCCGGAATGTCGACGCTGTCACCGGTGACTGAAAATTCCGTTGCACTCAAAGGCGTCTTGAGCCAGTTCTGGAATCGCAGCCACTCCAGGCGTGCCGAGCGGGCCCCCCAATAGAAACGCTGCTCCGGCGGCGTGCTGTCGATCACCACGCCGGCAGGATCCACCCGCTGAACGATCTCAAAGCCGGGACGCTCGCTCACGACGGAATCCTCCTGTGTGTAGACGCCGAAGGTATGCAGCAGGATCGGCTCATAGACCTCCTGCGATTGTGCGTCCTCATGATAGGCCATGTAGGGCAGCTCGTGGCCGGCAGTGTACAGGGGGTTCGTGACGGCTGAGTCTACCGTCACCTGCGCGGTGTCATCAAGGGTCACCGCTGCACGAGGGATCGGGTAGTCGGCGCCGTACTCGTCACCCTGGGCGTGCAGGTGCATGGTATCCAGGCTCGTGCCGGTGGCTTCCTCCTGTGCCGAGCGCAGGTTGAAGACCCAGCGCAGGCTGGTGGTCGTGCGGGCGTCCGCGGTAGCTGTTGAAACCGGAGACACGACGGATTTGGCGCCGCCACCAAGGAAAGCCATCACGCCGGAGGCCCCCAGCAGAAGCGGCATCATGAAGCGGATGCGCACCTCCTCGCCGGTCATCTGCCGGGCATGATCACTGCCGGTGACAAAGAGGTTATGGTAGGTACCGGTGGTCTGTGTCTGCTTCGAGCGCAGGACCTTGACATGCGAGGATAACCATGCCTGCTCATACCAGGGCACACCGGAGAAGAGGAACTGCTCGTTGCCGGGGGAGAGGAATTCCTGATACAGGCCTACGGCCAGCTGCTGGTTGACCTCCCGATACAGGGCATGCTTGCTGTCCGGCTGGAGTGCAAGGTCGGCATACCACACCTGCTCGATCATCGGATAGTGATTGGTGGTGTCGCCGTCGGTGTCTACCTGGTACCACCCGTAATAGTATCCGGGGTCACCTGGATCAACGTAGGTTGAATCAGGGCCGAGGTGGTCGCGTCTGGCATGCCGTAGATCCTCGTACCACCGCGGTCGATCCCAGAAGTCCAGTGGTACCATGCGGTGAAAGTGAAACTCGCCGGAACTTCCGCCCTGTGGCGGCATCACTGACGACGTGTGCAGATCCGGCAGCACGGGCCGTGCAGGCTTGCCGAAGTCATAGGCGTCCGTTGCCAGCCTGAACAGGGAGGTCCGCTCCGTGCCGGTGATCTGGGGATAGACGTCGTCGTGCTCAGGCCAGTCATACATCTGATAGGCATAGCGCGAGCTGTTGGAAAAGCCGCACACCCCCTCCCGCAGTCCGTAGTGATTGGGCTTCTGCGTTACCCCGGCACCGCGTGAGAGAAACGGCACCGGCGTCGACGGGTCAGCACGGCCTACGCTGGTCTCGTTCCAGAGCCACAAGGGCAGCGGACCATCAGGATAATCGAGGTTCTGCGGGTTGCTCAGCGGGTAGGCGCACTGCCGATATCGGTCGAAGGGCCGGTAGTTGATCTCGCCAATGAAAGCACCGTTGGTCAGAATGTTCAGGTAGCGCTGGCTGTACCAGTAGGCCTCGCCTTTCTCCTCATGGGAGCGGAAGCCGAAGATCTTTTTCTCCGATGCCGGGGCTTGGGGATCCGGGTTGATGGCACCCTCGAACCGCAGGATCTGCTCTGCCAGGGTCCGTGAGAGCTTGGCGCGGTACTGGTCGCGCAGCAAGGCGCGAGCATTGGGGGTCTGCAGGACCACATAGTCGACATCGATATC
>JANJTN010000154.1 GCA_024711065.1 bacterium | reverse complement strand
CCATTCCGGGAGTCACTGATTCCGGGAGTGATTTGATGTGTAGATTCCTTCCTTCGCGTACACACCAGAAGGACCCCTCATGCTTCGTCGCATTCTCGCCGTCTTGGCCGGTATCGTTGTCTTCGGCATCGTGGTGATGCTGTTCGACGAGATCTCTCATCGGATGTATCCGATGCCGGAGGGGATGTCCATGGACAACATGCAGGACATGGCGGACTACATCGCTGCAGCCCCCTTCAGCGCAATGTTCATGGTGATGCTGGGTTGGGTCGTAGGCGCACTTGTCGGGGCATTCACCGCAGCCAGGATCTCCACCACGCACAAGCGTCTGGCCGCCGGCATCGTTGGCGCACTCGCCTTTGCAGGCACCACCATGAACGCCTTCATGCTCCCCCATCCCTGGTGGATGGTGGCAGGGGGCTTGCTGGGTATCACTGTGATGGCGCACCTGGGGTGGAAGCTGGGTGACCGCAAGGGATAAGCATGCGGCTCATCATCACCATGCTCTGGGTTATGCTGCTTCCATGTGCGCTATTCGCTCAGTGGGAGTTTCGGGAGGTGATCAGGCCAGGGCTTGGAAGTGTGGAGTGCGTACGTGCTCTGTCTGACAAAACCATTCTTGCCATCGATGGGTTCGATTATGTCCATGTATCTCGTGATGCAGGGTGGACGTGGACGCTTCTAGACTCACTACCCCGGAAATACTCTGGCGGCCTCATTCATTCCTTTGAGGCACTCGATGAACAGTCAGTACTGGTGATCAAGGGCTGGTTCATGTATCGTGTTCATGCCGATAGTGGCGTAGTTGAGGAGTTGTTCAACGTTGGGCCAGAGAGTCCATATCCGTGCGACAGCATCTTTGCGCGGCCTTTTCACCTGAGCCGTTCCTTGAATGGTGAATTGTGGCTGCAGCTAGACGGTGGGCAGGTGCTCACGTCGCGAGACAATGGCTTAACGTGGACATGTGAGCTCGATACGAACTTGCAGAAGGTGACGCAGGGCAGAAGGCTGTACTTTGTAAACGACTCTCTCGGCTTCGCAATCCAGTGGGGTGGGTCTCAAGGACTATGGCGCACCACTGATCGCGGTTCATCTTGGAGAACACTGGATTTCAACAGCGAGATCTGGCATGTGCTTCCAGAAGACGATGGAACTGTGATCGCTATCGGGTACCAACAATGGCTGTCGTCCGACTTTGGAGCGACGTGGGAGCACATCCCAAGTCCGAATCTCTGGACATGTTCAACAGCCGTGCGGATCGACTCACTTCGAGCGGTTGCGGTCGGACAGATGGACGTGATCTGTACAAGTGACGGCGGCAGAACGTGGTCACACGGCTTGGATCTTCAGTGGGAGGACCGGGTACGATTATCTCGCATCACAGATCCGTTCCATCTTGACGCTACACCAAACGGAACGGTCTACCTGGTTCACCGAAACGGCGTCCTCATCTCCAGTACTGGATGTAGCGACACGATCGTAACAGTCAGTGACCGCCCACCGGAAGAGAGTCCACCGTTCTGTGTCGTGCCGAACCCGGCAACGGATCAGATCACGCTGCGTGTCGTTCACGGTCCTACTACCTTTGTGGTGACTTCGTCCTTGAGCGGGCAGCAGATGATCACCGTCACGGTTGACGAGGGGGAAGCCCCCTTCATAATGAACGTGCATCGATGGCCGGCGGGACATTACCTGATCACCCGGCGTGATGCACACGGGATCCAGACTCGAGCATTTGTGAAGCTTTAGTCTACCGGCCCCAAGAGCCGAACACGACGCTGGAACACTTCTTCCATGAGCCCCTTGCGGCGTTCGGCGCCCCATACTTCGATGTCCGGGATCTGGGAAGGGGCGATCAGTGCAAGGTCGATCACATCGTCCGTGATCGCCACTTTCAGTGCTTGCACGATCTGTTGCTGACGCCGGTCGAGTCCTTCAGCTACGCGCAGCATGGCCGCCAGTGTGGTGGCCACATGCTGTTCGTCGGCATCCAGCAGCATGAAGTTCTCGTGCTTGCGCTTGGGATGGCTCTTGCGATGGTACCGCGCGATCGTGGCGATGAGCGCTGCTTCATCGTTGGTGAATCCCGGCATGGAACTGTGCCGGATGATGTAGTCGCTATGCTTGTGATGTTGATCAGCGGCGATGTGATAGCCCACGTCGTGAAGGAGCGCTGCGGCTTCCAGAAGCTCCCGCTCGATGTCGCCAAAGTGATGCAGAGCGTGTAGATCGTCAAAGAGCCGCACGGCCAGATTGCGGACGTGCTCGGCGTGCGGACGGTGTACCTTGTACAGTTCGCAAAGGTGATCCACGCTCTGGTAGCGCAACCGCGACAAGTGGTGGAATTCCAGAATGTCTCGCTTCTTGTTCGCCGTGTCGAACACGATGCCTTCACGAAGCGCATATCCGCTGATGGTCAGATCCGGCAGCCCAAGTCCGAGGATCGCCTGCTCCAGGATCAGGGCACCGGCCAGGATCACGTCTGCCCGCTTGGGCTCGAGTCCTTCAAGCTTCTCTCGCTTGGCTGTGGTCTCGGCCTGCAGGATCAGGTCGATCGTTCCCAACAGGTCCTTGGCGGGGATGCGAAGGCCGTTCAGCGACTCTGGTATCCGACGTCCCTTGCGGGCTAACGTCATGGCAGCGATGGACATGATCGTACCGCTGCATCCAACGGACGTTTCAAAGCCGTAGGCCAGCATCGTCTGAAAGATCGGCGCCCAGTCGCCACGTATCGTCTGCCGACACGCTTCGATCCGTTCTGGCGTAGCCTTGCCGTCGGGAAAGAACCGTTTCGACAATCGCAAGTGTCCCAACTTGGCGGAGTGCACATAGGTAGCTTCTCCCTGGAAGCCGATCACGGTCTCCGTGGAGCCCCCTCCGATATCGATCACAAAGGCGCGCTTGGCAACGATAGGCAGAGCGTGCACAGCGCCAACGTAGATCAGACGTCCTTCCTCGATCCCACTCACCACTTCGATCTCGATACCGCACGCTTCTCGCACTCGGTCCACGAACTCTTCCCGATTCTCGGCTTCGCGCACGGCACTGGTGGCCACGGCACGGATCATGGCCTTGTGCTGACGGGCGTCTGCGGCAAACCGCTTCAGCGTTCGAACGCCGCGCTGCATGGCTTCGGCCGACAGGCGCTTGATGTCTCCGGCCGAACTTCCTAACCGGACGGTTTCCTTGGCGCGGGCATGGATGCGCAGGGCACCACGTGCACTCACGGATGCGATCACCATGTGGAACGAGTTCGTTCCAACATCGATCGCGGCGATGATCTCCGGTGACGGTTCGGGCATGAGCGTGCACCAAGTTAGTGTTCCGCGCACTAGATTCACACATGCTTCAGCGACCATTCATCGTTCTGATGTTGCTCCTGGTGGGCATCATTGTTGTCCTCCCCTTTCTCAAGGGGCTGATCCGGAGATTCACGGGTAGAGGACCTGGAGGTTGGCGATGAGCCGCGGGCCACGGTACGTGTTCCTCGATGTGCTGCGCGGCATTGCTGTGCTGTGGATGATCCAGGTGCACGTGACCAATGTCTTCCTCTGGCCGGAGCTTCGCACCGGCTGGTTCTTCGAGATCCTCAACATCAGCAACGGCTTTGTGGCTCCGGCTTTCCTGTTCTGTGCCGGTTCAGGACTCTGGATCGCTCTTTCGCGTAAAGGCGAAGAGTACCTCCAACGCGGCCGCTCCTTGGCCCTGTATCTACAACGCCTGGCCTACATCCTGTTCTGGGCGTTCCTGTTGCACATCCCCGTGTTCTCGTTGCGGGGCATGTTCGATCTGCCGGTTGAGCGCCTGGTGCTGGGGTGGCAGGTAGACATTCTGCAGACCATCGTTTACACCTCACTCGTGGTGCTCACGTTGTTTCTGCTGCTGCGCGATCTTCATCGCACCGCCATCGCTTCAGGCATACTGGCCGCCGTGATCACAACCACCACCGTATGGCTATGGCCTTGGGTAGCGACGCTGCCAGAGCCCCTTGCCATCATGACCACGCCTCGGTCGCCGTTCCCGTTGTTTCCGTGGATGTCGTACCTGTTGGCCGGCGTGTTCGTGACCCACGTCTTTATGCGATCCGACCACAAGACGCAGTTGGCGCAACGGTTCATCCTGGTTGGCGCGATCGTTCCGGTGATCGTGTTCGTTGTCAAGGGGCTTGCGTGGACGTCGCCGTGGTCCGAGGTGTGGTGGCAAGCATCCCCGCCGGGACAGCTGTTCCGATTGTGCGGGATCTTGCTGACCTTCGGTGGACTGTATCTACTGGAAGATCGGCTGGCTCAGGCGCGCAGTGGACACGTACTGCAGACGATGGGTATGGAGTCGCTCTTCCTCTACCTTAGCCATCTGATGCTGGTGTACGGCAACGGACCCATCATTACCCGTGCACTGCTCGGCTTCGATCATACCGGCTATGCCGGCATCGTGATCATCTGGGCGGTCGTTACCATTCCGTTGGTGGCCATCGCCTTTGGGTGGCATCGACTCAAGAAGGAACATCCCCTGGTGGCGCGTTGGATCCTGGTGATCCAGATCAGCTGGATCACGATCAGCTTTGTGGTCACGCCGCCGGGCTTTCGGTGGTCGGACCTGATCGGGTAAAACGCACACGAGGGCAGCGCCCGGAGACGCCACCCTCGCGTGGTAATCGTTTGTGCTTGGCTTACCGGATCACAGAGAACGGTACGGCCGTTGCACCGTCAGCACCGGTGATCACCACCATGTAAGCGCCCGAGGCTAGATCGCTGGTGGTGAAGTTCAGTTCCTGCATGCCGATCGGGAATGCCTTGCCGGAAGCAATGGTCTGAACCGTAGCCCCGGTAGACGTCACGATGGAGATCGATACCGGGTTGGATGCTGTGACCATGAAGCGGACACGGGCATCCGACGTTGCCGGGTTCGGGAAGACCACTGTGCTGCTCTGATCAACACCGGCAACCACGTCCTCGTCCACACTCGTTACCAGGCGGGCATTCCACAGGAACGTCCAGTTCTGCAGCCAGTTGGAACCGGCCCCGGAACCAAAGGCGCCGCGGTAGTTCGTGGTGGTGAAGAACGCGTCGCCCATGTCCTTCACATTCGAGAATGCCGGCGAGCCGGTCTTCGGACGCGGATCCAGGACCGCATCTTCCGAACGAGAGATCGCCGTAAGCATCGGATCCACCACTTCGTTCACGTTGGCGGCGTTGGTCAGATAGTCCAGCGTGAACTGCTGCTTGCTGGCATCGGCGATGCCGTTGGTAAAGCCGAACCAGATGTTGTTGTTGAACACCATGTCGCCCCCTTCCAGTCGAGCTCGTGAATCCTCGCCAGAGGCAAGGTCCTCGACCTGAATGGCATATCCGCGGGCATCGGTGAAGATCGAGTTATAGAACTTGCCGCCGGAGTTATCGCGCAGGTTCAGAAAGGGCGTGTTGCGGGCATTGGCACCGGACTCACCGGAACCGATGGCGGTGATATTGCTGAGGACCGGAATGGCATACGGCTCGCCGTCTTCCGGCGTGGTACCACCGTCGCACTCAAAGCCGGAGTTGCCTTCGGTAGCGCCCTGGATCAGGAACCAGAACTGTCCCTTGCCGCGGAAGCCTTCGTCCCAGTCAAAGCCATCGTCGCCGTTGAACGCACTCACCAGATACTTGGTGTTCACCGTACCGCCGAACCACTCATAGCCGTCGTCGGCATTCGCAAAGACCTCGATATGGTCCACTACCGTGCCCGAGCCTACGCCGCCGAAGGTGACGCCGTTGATCTCGTTGTTGGCACCGATGTTGGAGCCGCCGTGGCGAACAGACACGTAGTGCAGAGCGCCGGAGTTATCTGCGTCGTTGGTTCCACCGTACTGACCGCGCGGCTCGGTGACCGGAATGCCTTCGATGTTCTCGATGCCGCCAGCCACATTGATCCGGGCATTGCCCAGGATGATGATGCCGCCCCACAGGCCGCGGTCATCTTGCGTCAGGTCCGTCGGGTCGTTCACATCATCGGCTTCGGCCGTGAAGATGATCGGACGCTCCTGCGTACCGTTGGCAAAGATCTTGCCGCCGCGAGCTACGATCAGGGCCGATGCATTGGCACCTTCGCCCGGCTTGCCTTTGATCACGGTACCGGCTTCGATGGTGAGCGTAGCCGTGGAGTCCACGAACACAAAGCCATCCAGGACGTAGGTGTTGTTGCGCGTCCACAGGATGTTATCGCCGGGCTTGATATCGCCGTCGGTCACGTTCACCACACCTGGGGCAAAGTCTACCAGATATCCGGCCTTGTCCAGGAACGTCCACTCCTTGGCCCACAGGTTGTTGGCATCGAACGCACCACGATAGTTGGCACGGGTAAAGAAGCCGTTCTCCGGTGCTGTTGCCACATTGCTGAAGGCGGGCGACGAAACGGCCGGACGTGGGTCGAGCATCTTGTTCGTGGTGCGGCTGATGCTGGTGAGCATCGGATCCACCACGTCGTTCACGTTGGCGGCGTTGGTCAGGTAGTCCAGAGCGAACTGCTGCTTGGCAGCGTCGGCGATGCCACTCGTAAACCCGAACCAGATGTTGTTGGTAAAGACCATGTCGCCGTTCTCAAGACGGGAGCGGGAGTCCTCGCCGGACTCCAGGTCTTCGACCTGGATGGCATAGCCACGGCCATCGGTGATGATGGCGTTATAGATCTTGCCACCCGTGTTGTCGCGCAGGTTCAACAGCGGCGTATTGCGAGCGTTCACGCCGCTCGCGCCGGAACCGATCACGGTAACGTTGTACAGCACCGGAATGGCATACGGTGTGCCGTCTTCCGGCGTGGTTCCACCGTCGCACTCGAACGCCGAGTTGCCTTCGTCTTCGGCCTGGATCACGAACCAGAATTGTCCATTGCCGCGAAAGCCTTCATCCCAGTCGAACCCGTCGTCGCCGTTGAAGGCGCTGATCAGGTGGGAGCAGTTCACCGTTCCACCGAACCACTCGTAGCCGTCGTCGGCATTGGCAAAGACCTCGATGTGGTCCACAACCGTCCCGGAACCCACCGCACCGAAGGTGATGCCGTTGATCTCGTTGTTGGCGCCGATGTTCGATCCGCCATGGCGGACGGAGACAAAGCGCAGGACGCCGGAGTTGTCTTCGTCGTTGGTTCCGCCGTACTGTCCGCGCAGTTCAGTGACCGGAATCCCTTCGATGTTCTCGATCCCGCCGGCCACGTTGATCCGGGCTTCGCCCAGGATGATAATGCCGCCCCAAAGTCCGCGGTCGTCCTGCGTCAGATCCGTGGGATCGTTCACATCATCGGCTTCGGCGGTAAAGATGATCGGCTCGTCCTTGGTGCCGTTGGCATAGATCTTACCGCCGCGAGCCACAACAAGGGCCGACGCGCTCGCGCCTTCGCCCGGCTTGCCCTTGACCACGGTACCGGCTTCGATGGTGAGTGTTGCCGTAGAGTCTACGAAGACAAAGCCTTCGAGAAGGTACGTGTTGTTCTTGGTCCACGTCACGGATTGTCCCGGTGCGATGTCGGCATCGGTAACCGTGATCGTCTGCTGCGCGCTAAGGGTGGTGAGCCCGGCGAACAGCAGTGCAAACAGGGTGGTGAAACGAAGGGTCATACAGTTCTCCAAAGGGAACAAGAAGGGGTAAAACGTTAAAAGGTGTAGCTGAATCCGACGTTGAATGTTTGCCCCTGAACAAAACGGATCATGTCGTACTCCACGCCCTTGAACGTGTGGAACTCTCGCACCGGCGGGTTCAACAGGTTCAGAGCTTGAACACGCATGGACAGGTTGCCGAACAGACGTTGCGAGACCACCAGGTCTAGCCGTGCCCGCGATGCTTCAAAGACGTTCGGCGTTCCACCCAGAGCCACACGGCTCAGACGATCGCCAAAGATGTTGAAGCTGAGCGTAGCGTCCGTACCCCACTCGTAGTCTACAAAGCCCACCTGCAGGTTCAGCAGGTAGGGCGATTGGCCTTGCAGCTGACGCGTGGTGGGGGCGGCATCGCCGTAGAGTTCTTCAAGGGCCAGGCGTTCCTTCTGCGGAATGTCTACCTGCGACTGGGTCAGCGTAAGGTTACCACCCACGTACAGGTTCGCCAGAACCGGCGTGATAAAGTCCAACGCCGTACGAGCTTCGAACTCCAATCCGTACACGGTGGCTTGCGGTACGTTCTGGAATTGCAGCTGGTTGTTGTTCGAC
>JANJTN010000140.1 GCA_024711065.1 bacterium | reverse complement strand
TCAAAGATGTCGTCCGGCGTGCCATACCGCGCCATGGGGATCCGCTGCAACGGTGCTGCTGTTGCATCGGATTCGGTAGACTCCATGCCGGCGGTGATCGCTCCAGGGGCAACACTGTTCACGGTGATGAAAGGGGCTAGCCCGCGCGCCAAACTCTTTACCAGCGTGATCAAGGCCGACTTGCTCACATTGTAGTCGATCCGGTCTCGCCAGATCTCGAGGCCGCCCAACGAGCTCAGGCTGATCAAGCGTCGCACCGATCCCTGCGATGTGTGGCCGTCCAGCCAGCGGGCAATGGTCAGCAGCGGCAACGTATTCACGTCCATTGTCCGGCGCAGCTCTTCGGCCGAGAGCTCCTGCACGCTCCGGCGGTCCGGGAACACACCGGCATTGCTCACGATCACGTCGGGTACGCCCAGTGTTTCGGTTAGCTGATCCAGCGCTGCCTGCAGCCGATCCTCGTGCTGTACATCACACTGCACGGCAGCAGCGCGCACGCCGGTATCCAGCAACAGCTGCAGTGTCCGATCGGCCTCGTCGGCGGACGTGAAGTACGTGATCCCCACGCTCCAACCGCGCTCGGCGAAACGCAAAGCCAGCCGTTTCCCGATCCGAACGGCACCGCCCGTGATGAAGACCACCGGCATTACGCGTTCACCGGCTCTTCGACCGGCGGTAGATGAATGGTCATGTACACGAGGGCTCCCTGATGCTGCACGCCGATCTGCGTGCCCACGTTGGCATGCTCGCCGCGGATATAGGCCAAGGCGATCATTCGCTGGCCATCCATCGAGCGCACTACACTGGTCACCCGACCGACACTTGCGCCGTCGGCGACGACTTCGTCAGCTACAGCCACTTCGGCTGGTCCAACAAGAGCCATCACGCGCTGCTTGACCTTGTTGTACGAATCCAGGCGCGCTACCACTTCCTGACCGATGTAGCACCCCTTGGTGAACGACGTTAAATGCAGCAGCCCCGCTTCCAATGGGTTGTAGGCGTCGGACCATTCATGACCAAGACGCCCCATGCCGGCCGTAACGCGGAGATACTCCTCTTCAGGCGCTGTTAGCTCAGGCAAATCATCACCCTGTGCTTTCAACGTGTTAGCGACGTTTTCCACAGCCTCGGACGATCCCAGGATCCAGTAGGAGACCTCGCATGAGCTGGGCATACGGACCACCGTCAGGCCCAGGTCTTCGGCCAGCTTCCAGTCGGTTTTGGCCAATGCAGCTACGTCGAGTCCGGTGAGCTGGCGCACCACGTCGGCACTGCGTGGACCCATCACTTCGAGCATGCGGACCTCGGCGGTGCGGTCCGACACGCGGACATCGTCCATGATGATGTACTTCTTCAGCCACGAGACCACGGTAGCAGTGTTGCCCGGGGCCACGATCAGGTGTGCGTGGTCGGTATGCTGCAGGACGGTGACCACGTCGATGATCCGCGCTTTCTCCGTGAGCAGCACCGTCTGCCGTCCATTGCCCGGCTGCATGCCGGTCAGGTCGTTCGTGGTAAGTCGGTGTAACAGATCCAACCGATCGGCGCCGTTCAGACGGATCCAACCGTGACCGGTGCGATCGACCCAGGCGGCAACGGTTTGGGCCGATCGTACTGCAGAGACGCGACGGTCAGAGGCAATGAGGGATTCAGACATGATTCGCGACATTTGTGATCTATGAGGCATGCAAACTACGGAAAGCACAGAGGCTGGTGGCTTCTGGCCATCGGACTGGTGCTGACGTTCCACGCGTCCGCTCAGCGTACCACCTATCGCATCACGTTCACCGACAAGGGTCCGGAATCGTTCGAGCCGGGCTCGCCCCTCTACGGCACCACGTTGGCCGAATTCCATCCCGATGCCCTGCGCCGCCGGGAGCGCATGGGTAAAACACCCCTGCTGGACTCGCTCGACAAGCCCCTTGCCCAGGAATATCTGCAGGGTCTGGACGAACTCGGTATCCGTCCAACCGCCCGGATGCGATGGCGCAACTGCGTGATCGCCGAACTGGATCCGCTTACCGCAACGATGGTGAAGTTCTTACCCTTTGTGGCGCGCGTGTCGCCAACCAGTTCGGCCGACTATCGTCCGGTGGTGGACCACGTGGACTGCTCGCCGGCGCGGCCGGGCGCATCGATGGCACCACACGACCTGTTGAACACCCTGCGACTCCTGGATGCCGGCGTGACCGGGAAAGGGGCTACGGTCTGTTTGATCGATAACGGATTTCGCACGCAGGGCATGAGTACGCTGCAGCATGCCGATGTGCGCGCGAGCTACGACTTTATCTACGACGATCCCGATGTTGGCAACACACCATCCGAGCCCGAGGACCAGGACGGCCACGGCAGCCTGGTGTTCTCCATCGCGGCCGGCTGGCAGCACGACTCGTTGATCGGCATTGCGCCGTTCGCTACCTACCTGTTGGCCAAGACCGAAGACATGCGATACGAGCGTCGCGTGGAAGAAGACCTGTACACGGCAGCCGTGGAGTGGGCCGAGCGCAACGGTGCGGATGTGATGTCTTCGTCGCTCGGCTACTTTGGATACGACAACGGCGAAGACACCCTCTCGTACGACGACCTGGATGGCAAACGCTCGTTTATGGCGCAGGCGATCAATCGCGCCGTCGGCCTTGGCGTGACCTGCGTGACCGCTGCCGGCAATTCCGGACCCGCACCTCGGACCATTGGTCTGCCGGCCGATGCCGACAGTGTGATCGCCGTGGGCGGCGTGTCCTGGCCCGATCGTGATCCCTACTTCTTTACCTCGCAGGGTCCAACGGCCGATGGACGCCAGAAACCGGAAGTCGCAGCACTGGCACTTGGTGTGCGAGCACAGTCGCTGGATGGCACGTTCATTCGCGCTTCGGGCACCTCCATGGCCGCACCACAGGTGGCCGGCCTGTTGGCCATGGCCACGCAGGTCTATCCGGATCTGCCGCCGTGGGTCCTGCGCAGGGCGATGTACGAGGCATCGACGGCACCGGACAGCATCGGTACGTTCCTGGGCTTCGGGATCCCCGATGCCCTGGCCATGATGCGCACGATCGGCGAGCACCACGGGCCCGGTATCGGACCACCGGCCGTGGTGCAGTCCACAGACGCTCAGAAGGTGATCTTTGCGGTCTTCTGTACGTCGTTCCCGCGTGTGGACCTACTGCTCGAGGGCGAACCTAGCCCCTTGCGCGCCGATGCGATGGACGACCTGCTGTACAATGTGGATGTTGCCGACAGTTACGTTCAGACCGATACCGTTCGTGGCCGTATCCGCGCCGAGCTCAACGGCATTGTGCGGTACTTCCCATCGGACAGTACGTGGTTCCCGATCCAGCGACGTGGCTCGGTGGTTCCGTGCGCCATGCGACTACCACCATTTGTGGTCAGCGTCGAACCGTCTGCGGCATTGTTGTTGCCGGCTTCGACTCGGATCGCACCCACACCCACACCGCGGGGTCAGCAACGAGTGGAGCTGCTGGGATGTCGGCAGGCCGACACCATTTCGCTCTTCGAAACGTCCACCGGCGCGTTCGTGAGCCCGCTGTCCTGGCACACCGCCATGGATGGACGATTGCTGGTGGACCTGCCGGCCGTTGCCTCCGGGACGTATCGTGTGGTGGTGGACGCTGCGAGTGTCCGCACCGTGGTCCCGCTCATCGTGTATTGAATCCAAGGAGCCGTATGTCTGTGGTCCTGCTGACGGGAGCCAAGGGAAATCTGGGTTCGGTGGTTAGCCGAGTGCTCGCGGGCCGTGGGTGGACCGTAGCCGGCGTAGACCGTGCCGATGGTGACCTGCGTGTGGCCACCGACGTGCAGCGCATGGTTGATGCGATCGACCAGCCCCTTACCGGTATCGTGCATCTGGCCGGCGGCATCACGGCCGGCAAGCGGATCGAAGAGCACACATCCGACGATCTGCAGCACATGCTGTCGTTGAACCTGGTAACCACCTTCAACGTGCTGCAGGCCGGGATCCCTCGTCTGAAACAGGCTGGCGGTGGCAGCATCATCACCATCGGTGCGCAGAGCGTGCTGCATCCGGTACCCGATCGCGCCGCGTACAGTGCAGCAAAGGCTGCCGTGATCGCGCTGACGCAGTCGGTGGCCGAAGAGGGACGCGCGCATGGCATCCGCGCTAACGTGATCGTGCCCAGTATCATCGACACACCGGCAAATCGTGAATGGGGCTCGCCGGAAGACATCGCTCGATGGATCACACCGGAGGCGATCGCCCGCACGATCGCTGATCTTCTGGAACCCACCAACGGCATCAGCGGCGCCGTGATCCCGATGTATGGACAACTCCCCTACTGATCCGGTGCCGGCGCTTGCCGATGCCAGCACCGGGTCCAACCTGCGCTTCCTACTCGGATACTACCGACCGTATCTGGGACGCATGCTGACGGCCGTGCTGATCGGCATGCCGGTGAGTGCGATCAGTCTGGCCTTTCCGGCGTTGACCGGAGATCTGGTGGATTCGATCGTCGCCTCCGGATCGACCCAGGAACTCACCCGCGTGGGCCTGATCTTTCTTGCCCTGCTAGCCGTGCAGGCCGTGGTCGGATTCATGGTCAGCGTTACCCTGGCCAAGACCACCGAGCGGGTGATCGCCACGCTGCGCACGGACCTGTTCAGCCACCTGGTGCGCTTGCCGCTGGCCTTTCTGACCCAACGTCGCGTGGGTGAACTTTCGTCGCGCTTGTCGAGTGATCTGACACAGATCCAGGAGACCTTTTCCTTCTCCATCCTGCAGTTGTTGCGTCAGAGCATCTTCCTGGTGGGCTCGCTGGCGATCATCATCAGTACCAGCCTGCCACTCACGCTGCCGATCATCATCGGTACGCCGGTGATCGTGGGGATCGCCGTGGTGATCGGCCGACGCATCCGCAAACTGAGCACGCGCACGCAGGATGCCCTGGCCCGCACGGCGACGATCGTTGAAGAGACCCTGCAGTCCATCGCCGCCGTGAAGTCCTACGTCCAGGAGCGCGCCGAAACCGAGCGCTACCGGGAGGCCCTGGCCGACAACGTGCAGCTGGCCATTGCCGGAGCCAAACTGCGAGCCGCCTTCGTGACCTTTATCATCTTCACCATCTTCGGCGGTATTGCGGCCGTGATCCTGTATGGGGCTAACCTGGTTGCCGCCGGCGAGGTGACCATGGGCGAGCTGCTGAGCTTTCTGATGTATGCGATGTTCGTGGGTGGGGCTCTGGGCAGCTTTGCCGAAGTGATCGGGCAGATCCAGAAATCGCTCGGAGCTACGGTGCGCTTGCGAGAGCTGCTCGAAGCCGAGACTGAACAGCGAGATGTGACCGACCACGGTCAGCGCTACGCATCGGTGTCCTTCGATCACGTGTCCTTTGCCTACGGCGAACGGGCCGACAGTCCGGTACTCACCGATGTGAGCTTCGAGATCCGGCCTGGCGAACGCGTGGCCTTCGTTGGCGAGAGCGGTGCCGGCAAGAGCACCACGGCGGCGCTGGTGCAACGTCTCTACGAACCCACCGCCGGAGTGATCCGATACGATGGACTGCCTTCTACCGATCTGACGTTAGAGGCCGTGCGACGCAGTGTGGGCATTGTGCCGCAGGACATCGTGCTCTTTGGCGGAACGATCGAAGAGAACATTCGCTATGGACGTCCAACGGCGACCGCGGACGACGTGACCAGTGCCGCTCGGCATGCCAATGCCCTCGAATTCATCGAACGCTTCCCGGACGGTTTCCAGACCACGGTCGGCGAACGTGGCATCAAGCTCAGCGGCGGACAACGTCAGCGCATCGCCATCGCCCGTGCCCTCCTCAAGAATCCACCCATCCTGGTGCTGGACGAAGCCACCAGTTCGCTGGATGCCGAGTCCGAAGCGCTGATCCAGGAAGCCCTGGAGCGGCTGATGACCGAGCGGACCACGATCGTGATCGCCCATCGCTTGAGTACCGTGCGCACGTGCGACCGCATCCTGGTGTTCGAGCGCGGACAGATCGTAGAGGCCGGCACGCACCAGGAGTTGCTTGCCCATGGCCGACGCTACGCGCGGTGGTGTGACCTGCAGTTTGTGGCGTAGCTGTTGCTGTTGGCTGTTGGCTGTTGCTGTTGGCTGTTGGCTGTTGCTGTTGGCTGTTGCTGTTGGCTGTTGCTGTTGCCGTTGCTGTTGGCTGTTGCTGTTGGCTGTTGATTTTTTTCTTGGGTGGAC
>JANJTN010000103.1 GCA_024711065.1 bacterium | reverse complement strand
CCGTCGCGTCCAAAGGCAAGATCTTCATTCCCAGTTTCGCGATCGGCCGAGCCCAGAACATCCTGTTCTATCTGGCCGAACTGATCCGCGCTAAACGGATCCCTCGGGTGCCGATCTTTCTGGACAGCCCCATGGCCATCGAGGCCTCTCGCCTGTACGCCCAGTACCAAGATCTCTTCGACGAGGAGAGTACTGAGCTGGTCGAAAATGGACAGATGGGCAGCGATCTACGCACAGTGCACTTCTGCGAGCATGCCGAACAATCGAAGGCGATCAATCACCGGCGAGGCCCGTTCATTGTGATCGCCGGGTCCGGTATGTGCAACGCCGGCCGCATCCTGCACCACCTGTCGAACAACATCACCGATCCCAATGCCCATGTGGTGATCGTTGGGTTTCAGGCAAGGGGCTCTCTGGGGCGCCATCTGGTGGATGGTGCCCAACACGTCAGCATCTTTGGACGTTGGCTCCCCGTGAATGCCAGGATCCATACGCTCGGTGGATTCAGTGCCCACGCCGGACGGTCTCAGCTTCTCGACTGGATCCGGCCCATGGCGTCGCACGGTCCGGCCATCTTCCTGACCCACGGCGAGGACGATGCCCGCCGGTCCCTTGCCGATCTGATCTCGACCACCTCCGGCGTTACTCCGCATCTGCCGGTGTATGCCGAACATCTTACCATTTGATCCACACCCTATGAGCACTCGGACCGAACACGATTTTCTCGGAGATCGCGAGATCAGTGACGATAAGTACTACGGCGTTCAGACACTCCGGGCCATCGAGAACTTTCCGATCACGGGCATTCCGATCGGTCACATGCAGTCGTTCGTGCAAGCCTTTGGCTATGTGAAGAAGGCGGCGGCCATGGCCAATCTGGAACTGGGTGTTCTGGACGAGATGCGGGCTCAGGCGATCATGCAGGCGTGCGACGCGATCGTGGCCGGTGAGATGTATGACCAGTTCCCGGTAGACGTTGTGCAGGGCGGAGCGGGAACCTCCACGAACATGAACGTGAACGAGGTGATCGCCAACAAAGCTCTCGAGATCCTGGGGCACCCCAAAGGTTCGTACGATATCATCCACCCGAACAACCACGTCAATCTCTCCCAGAGTACCAACGACGTGTACCCCACCTCCTTGCGCCTGTCGGTCTGGTACGAACTGCAATTCCTGATCGAGGCGCTCGAGAACCTGCGCAATTCGTTCCTGCGGAAAGGTAACGAGTTCAAGGATGTGCTGAAGATGGGACGCACGCAGCTGCAGGACGCGGTACCAATGACACTCGGCCTGGAGTTCGAAGCCTTTGCTGTGAATATCGACGATGATGTGCGACGATTGATCGAAGCTCGCGAGTTGGTGCGCGAAGTGAACCTTGGCGCAACAGCGATCGGAACACGCATCAATGCACCCGACGGTTACCCTGAACTCGCCGTCCGATACCTCTCCGAGCTCACCGGTGTGGATGTGATCCTTGCCGAGCACTTGATCGAGGCCACCTGGGACACGGGTCCGTTGGTGGAGATCTCCGGCCTGCTGAAACGCGTGGCTGTCAAACTCGCCAAGATCTGCAATGATCTACGCTTGTTATCGAGCGGTCCGAGGACAGGACTGAACGAGATCAACCTGCCGCCACGACAACCCGGATCCAGCATCATGCCCGGCAAAGTGAATCCGGTGATCCCCGAGGTGGTGAACCAGGTCTGCTTCCGCGTGATCGGCAATGATGTGACGATCTCCTTTGCGGCCGAAGCCGGACAGTTGCAGTTGAACGTGATGGAGCCGGTGATCGCCTTCTGTTTGTTCCAGAGTATATCGATGCTGACGAATGGATGCACTGTGCTGCGCCACTTATGCGTGGATGGCATCACGGCCAATCACGAGCACACCAAGGCCATGGTTCTGAACTCCATCGGGATCGTGACCGCTCTGAGCCCCATGCTCGGCTACGAAGTAACCTCACAGATCGCCAAGGAAGCGTTCGAAACAGGAGGATCGGTGGTGGACATCGTTCGCCAACGAGGACTGCTGAGCGAAGAGAAGATCGAAGAGGTGTTCAGTATCGAAAATCTGATGAACCCACAGTATATCCGCTAGGTGACAGGATGCAGACCTTGTTTTACCGGCTTTCCGTCGTTCTCGGGATCGTGGTGATCCTGATCGGTTGTTCAGGAGAAGAGGCTGCTGCACCGCCACCGCCACCGGTAACCGTGGCTACCGTGGTGTCGCACAACGTGCCGGTCTTCAGCGAGTGGGTCGGGCAAACGCGTGGCAGTGTGAACACCGAGATCCGCGCCCGTGTCCAGGGCTACCTGGATGCCGTGGAATTCCCGGAGGGGACCGTGGTGCGTCAGGGGCAGACGCTGTATCGCATCAACCCGCTGGAGTACGAAGCCTACCTGAACCGTGCCAAAGGAGAACTGGCCCAGGCCGAAGCCAATCTGGCCCGCGCCGAAGCCGACGTTGTACGGTACAAACCCCTTGTGGCGGAGAACGCGATCTCTCGTGAGGAATACGAGACCTCCGTGTCGTTGCGAGAGGCCAATCAAGCCGCCGTGCGCGCCGCCCGGGCCGCCGTGCAGAAAGCCGAGTTGGATCTGGGGTATTGCACTGTTCGAGCTCCGATCACCGGCCTGGCCGGGAAGACCGAGGTCCAGATCGGCAATCTGGTTGGAAGGGGCGATAACACGTTGCTGACCACGATCTCGCAGATCGACCCGATCCGTGTGCGATTCAGCCTCTCCGAACAAGAGCTGCTGCGGTTCCGCCGACAGAACCGCCCCGCGCAGACCCGCTCGATCGATCTGCAATTGATCCTTGCTGATGGAAGCATCCATGAGCACCCCGGGCGGCTCGTTCTGGCCGATAACCGTGTAGATCCATCTACGGGTACCCTGCTGTTGGAGGCAGAATTTCCGAACCCTGAGAAACTGTTGCAACCGGGACAGTTCGGCCGCATTCGTGCGGTGACGCAGCTGCGGCAGAATGCCGTACTGATCCCACAGCGTGCCGTTACAGAACTTCAGGGCCAAGCCCGTGTGGTGGTGCTGGGCCCGAAGAACACGGTCAGCTTCCGGACCGTAACGCTCGGTCCCATGGTAGGCTCGGGCTATGTGGTAGATGCCGGGCTAAAGCCGGGAGAGAAGATCGTGATCGAGGGGCTGCAGCGGTTGCGCGACGGCATCACGGTCACGCCAACCGAATCCCGGATCGAGCCGGATAGTCTGATCAACCGCAACTAGGAGGGCGCCATGTTCTCTGCATTCTTTGTCCGGCGCCCCATCTTCGCCATCGTGATCTCGGTGGTGATCCTGATCGTGGGTGTGGTCTCGCTCCTGCGCCTGCCGATCGAACAATTCCCGGAACTGGCTCCACCAGTTGTGCGCGTGGAAGGTACCTATCAAGGGGCTGGGGCTGAAGCCGTCGAACAGTCCGTCGCAACGCCGATCGAGCAGAAGATCAACGGCGTAGACAATCAGCTCAGCCTGTTGTCGAAGAATACGTCCGATGGACGGATGAAGCTGGATGTGACGTTCGACGTGGGCATGGACCTGGACTTTGCCAACATGCTCACGCAGAACCGCCAGCAACAGGCTACATCGCGCCTTCCCAAGGAGGTCAACGAAACGGGCGTTACGGTCACCAAGGTCAATCCGTCCATCCTGATGGTGATCTCGGTCTACTCCGTTTCCGGGCAGTACGACAACATCTTCCTGAACAACTTCGCGATGATCAACGTGCGGGATCAGCTCCTGCGCGTCAAAGGCGTTTCCACGGTCGACCTGATCGGCTCTGAGTATTCCATGCGTATCTGGGTCAAGCCGGATGTGCTGGCGAAAATGGGGCTTACCACGGCCGATGTGATGGACGCCGTGCGTGAACAGAACATTCAGGCACCGGCCGGGAAGATCGGCGATGCCCCAAGTCCACCCGGACAGGAATTCACGTTCACCGTGAGAGCACCCGGCCGCCTGCAGAGTCCGGAGGAATTCGAACAGATCATCATTCGGGAGACCGAAGACGGCCGCGTTGTTCGGCTGCAAGACGTAGCCCGCGTCTCGCTTGGCTCTGAGAACTACAAGAGCATCGGACGGTGGAACGGTAAGCCGGCAGCCGCACTGGTGGTGTACCTGTTGCCGGGTGCCAATCAGGTGGCTGCAGCCGAGGGGATCTACGAAACGCTCGAGACCATCCAGCACCAGTGGCCCGAGGACATTCACGCCGTGGTCGGCTTCGATACCACTCCGGCTGTCGAGGCTTCCATTGAAGACATCGTGCACACGTTGTTCGAGGCGATCATTCTAGTGATCCTCGTGGTCTTCCTGTTCTTGCAGAACTGGCGAGCTACGCTGATCCCGCTCCTGACCGTACCGGTATCGCTGATCGGGACGTTCGCCGTGTTCCCGTTACTGGGATTCTCGGTGAACACCTTGTCGATGTTCGGTCTGGTGCTAGCCATTGGTATCGTGGTAGACGATGCCATTGTGGTGGTGGAGGCGGTGATGCACAACATCGAACACGGCCTGAAGCCCAAAGAGGCCACACTCAAAGCCATGCAGGAAGTGGCCGGGCCCGTGGTGGCGATCGCCTTGATCTTTGCGGCCGTCTTCATTCCGGTGGGCTTTCTCGGAGGGATCACCGGTCGGATGTATCTGCAGTTCGCCATCACGGTAGCTGTTTCAACGCTGTTCTCCGCCTTTTCGGCACTCACCTTGAGTCCGGCGTTGAGTTCGCTTCTCCTGCGAGCTCCGGATCCCGATCGACCAAGCCCCCTGGCACCATTATACCGCCTCTTCAACAAAGCGTTCGGCGCGGCCACGGATGGCTACCTGAGTTTGACGCGGATCCTCGTACGGCGCACGATCCTGGCCTTGGTGGCTGTAGCCGCGTTTGGTTTCGGTACGGTACTGGTGGTGGGCGATCTGCCGAGTGGTTTTGTACCGCCGGAAGATCAGGGCATCATCATGGTGAACGTGGCGTTGCCAAATGCCGCATCACAGGAGCGCACCGATGCGGTCGTGCGCAAGGTCGAAGCTATTCTGGCACAACAAGCGGGGATCGATCAGTACAATGCCATCGTGGGTGTCAGTTTTCTGGCCGACGCCTATACGTCGAATGTTGGCTCCTTCTTTATCCGACTGAAGCCCTGGGATGAACGTGGGGATCTGACGGACGAAGTGATCATACGGCAGATCAATGCCAAGGCGTCACAGATCGCCGAGGGCGTGGTCTTTGCCTTCCAGATGCCATCCATTCCGGGTTTCGGCAACGCCGGCGGCGTCAAGTTCTACTTGCAGGATCGGTCCGGCACGATGTCCGTCGAAGAGCTGCAGGAGCAGGTCCTCAAATTCTCCGCGGCGGCTGCCGCGCGTCCCGAGCTGACCAAGATGTTCACACAGTTCAATGCCTCGGTGCCGCAGCTGGAGGTGGATCTTGATCGTGAGAAAGCCCGCAAGCTTGGTGTGCCGGTGAACGATGTGTTCCAGACGCTGCAGAGCATTCTCGGTGGTGCCTATGTGAACGACTTCAACCGCTTCGGGCGTCTCTACAAGGTATACCTACAGGCCGAGCCGGCCTATCGGCAGGAACCGTCGGACATCGGATCGTTCTATGTACGCAGCCACTCCACAGGCGAAATGATCCCGCTGTCCACGCTCGTGAACGTGCACAAGGTGATCGGTTCGGAGATCACCTACCGCTACAATCTGTTCCGCTCCGTAGAGATGTCGTCCCAGGTCGCCGAAGGCTATACCACCGGCCAGGCCATGGCAGCCATCGACGCTCTTGCAGCCGACGTACTGCCACAGAGTATGGGCATTGAATACGGCGGTCTGTCGTTCGAGGAACGTCGGGCACCGAACCCCATGCCGACCTTCCTGATGGCCGTGGTCTTCGTGTTCCTGTTGTTGGCGGCCCAGTACAACTCCTGGAAACTCCCCTGGAGCGTTCTGCTGGGAACACCCATCGCCGCCTTCGGTGCTTTCTTCGGCGTGTGGATGCTCGGCATGGAGAACAACATCTTCGTGCAGATCGGCCTGATCCTGTTGATCGGTCTGGCCGCCAAGAATGCCATTCTGATCGTAGAGTTCGCCAAGATGCGCACAGCTGAAGGGTTAACGGTAAAGGACGCAGCCATGGATGCTGCCAAGCTGCGCTTCCGTCCGATCCTGATGACGGCGTTCGCCTTCATCCTTGGTGTGGTGCCACTGATGATCGCCACCGGTTCCGGTGCCGGTGCCCGCCGCTCTCTCGGTACGGCCGTGTTCTTCGGTATGCTCATCGCCACGATCTTTGGCGTGATCGTTGCGCCGGGCCTGTTCGCGCTCATTGAAGGGATCGGGGGAGGGAAGGCGGAAAGCGGAGAGCGGAAAACGGAGAGTGGAGAGCGGAGAGCGAACGACGAGGCACGAGCGACGAGCCACGAGCCACGAGCGACGAATGACGAGCAGGGAGGTGCAGCGTGAAACGGCTAGCCCCCTTCATCCTTTTCGTGATGGTCCTTACCGGCTGTGCCGTGGGACCGGACTATCAGCGTCCGAACGTGAGTGTGCCCGCCGCTTACCGCAGTAGCGCATCGCAGGACACGACAACCTTGGCCGAACGCGAATTCGTAGAGGTGTATCGCGATGATGTTCTGCAGAGCTATATCGCTGCAGCGCTGGATAGTAACCTGGACCTGATCGCGACCTATGGACGTATCGCCGAGGCCGGCGCGCAAGTGACGATGGCCAAGGCGGATCTGTATCCCTCGCTCGGTGCCCAAGGCACGGTGGGTGGTTTTGCTCTGTCGCCTAACCGCTTTCCGGGGTATCCACCGGAGCTGCTCGATGGGGTTCGTGGAAGTTTCGGGCTTACCGGTGTGCTGAGCTGGGAGCTCGACATCTTTGGACGTATTCGCCGTGCAACGGAGGCGCAACGAGCGTTGTTGGCGGCCTCGGAAGCCGGACAGCGCGCAGCGGTGATCTCTACGATCGCTGCTGTCGCGGAAACGTACGTGCAACTGCGAGAGTATGATCGGCTGGCCGAGATCCTGGATTCGAACCTGATCTCGCGCCGCGAGTATGTGCGCTTGTCGCGGACCCTGTTCGAAGGGGGCAAGACCAGTGAGCTGGACTATCGTCAGGCCGAAGCCGAACTTCGACGGGTGGAGTCGCAGGTTGCTCAGATCGCCACCGCCATCGCGCAAACAGAGAATGGCTTGAATGTCCTGTTGGGTCGCAACCCGGGCCAGCCCCTTCGCCGTGGAGCAACGCTGGACCGTCAGTACGTTCCGCCAACGATCCCAACCGGGCAGCCGGCCGGTTTGTTGAACCGACGTCCGGACGTGATCGAAGCCGAACAACAGCTGATCGCCGCCAACGCCAACATTGGCGTGGCCACGGCCCAGATGTTCCCGCGGCTGGCGATCACGGGCGACGCCGGGGTGCAGAGTCTGAATGCCGACAATCTGTTCGATGCCAATTCGCTGGCGTGGACGGCGGCCGGAAACCTGACGCAGCCGCTGTTCAATGCCGGCAAGAACCTGGCGCGTGTGGATGCTGCCGAGGGTGTCTATGCTCAGTCGGAGGCGAGGTACCGCAACGTGGTTCTGCAGGCCTTCCGTGATGTGAACGATCAGGTGGCCGCCTATCAGAACAGTATCGCCAGGGTGGGGGCCGCCGTGGGGGCGGTTACGGCCAACCGCGAGGTGCTGCGCCTGTCGGAACTCCGGTATCGATACGGTACCACACCGTACTTGCAGGTGCTGGATGCTCAGCGATCGCTGCTGTCCGCTCAGCAGGACGAAGTCGCCGCCCGCGCCGACCAACTGCGTGCCCTCATTCGTCTCTATCGTGCATTGGGAGGGGGCTGGGTACCTACACCATGATCTACGAAACGATCGATCATTTCAGTTTGAACACCAGTCTTCGACCCTCACAGTCAGTGTCCTGCCTCTCCGTGCCTGAAGGCTCGTAAAAATAGTAATAAGTGATCGGCATGGAGCTGGAACACTGAAAGGTGATCTGTTGGTCCTCCAGAAACGGCCTGTCGACCGTCGTCAGATAGTACGCATTCGTCACCCCCCCGGCTTGTTCCAGGAACACGATGTCCATCGCGTTGCTGGTTTCATTGCCGTTCGTGTAGACAAGGCTTCCACCGATCAAGCCATTTTCATCGATCTCGTAGGAGTCGCTGTCCGGCGCAAAGCTCCAAGCTTTGGTAAGACCGGTGGCATCCTTCCCCGGATACAGGTCCTTGTCGTAGGAGATATACGGCTCAGGGTCGATGTGGTGGTCGACCACCTGAATACCAACAACACGGTT
>JANJTN010000038.1 GCA_024711065.1 bacterium | reverse complement strand
GTGGTGTGATCACGGACCACCGTATCACGACTTCCGTCTCGAGAGACCGAGATGATCCGGTCTCCTGACCCGTACACCACGGTGCTACCATCGGCGGTGAATGATACGTCTCCCCAGTATGGACTGGCCGATGATGTGAAGACCACCGATTGTTGATCTCTGTCCCAGATCGCCGAGTACCGCGTCTGATCTTGCCCACTGGCGTCGTGCAGTACGATGGTACCGTTATGAACCTGGATATATCGCGAAAAGGTCGTTACGTTAGGAAGGTTGACCCGCGTGAAGGTAAACGCAGAGTCTACGATGAACACACCATCCGCGGTTGTGCAGTACCATTCATCCGTGGCGTGATCCCGTGTTGCATGGATGATGGGTGTGAACAAGGATGAGTCCTTCACCCACGTTGCGCCGTTGTTGTGCGTGTACACAAACGCTCGTTGATGCGGTACATAGATCAGATGGTCATCACCTCTGTCATACACCACGAATGGTGCTGAGTTGTGAGGTGATATTCCAAGGCCATCGTAGTCGATGCGAGTCCAGTTCAGGCCGCTGTCCACCACGTACAGGCTACCGGCTGCTCCCAATACCAGTATCTCCGGGCCGCTATCAATGGATGTGAACACCACTTTCGGCGGAGCACTTTCCGGCAGCGGATAGACCACTCTGTGACCTGTGCGGAGGTCTTCGGCGTACAAGGCCGTATTGGTCGTCGACCAGTTGAGTGACGTCTCTGTCTTGATGATCGTATAGTAGGTAGAGTCCCGAACGGTGCTACGATAGTACGCTACAGACGTGATGTAGCTCTGATCGACAGTAGCCTCATATCGATAGTCACGGGCTTCAGGATCAACTCTAACGAGGTGATTCTTTCTCGTCCCGTCCTGAGTTGCTTCCACGTACAGGTAGGACCCATCCGGCATGCGCCAGGATGTGAATGGTGCATACGTGGAGTAGCGGATCTGCCTACCGTTGCTGAAGAGAGTCTGCGTCAACGGCACACTCTGCGCATAGCCAAGTGCCGAGCTCACGAGTACCAGCACAACGATCGCGTATATCGGCCGATGTCCGCTCATGCTTCCTGCTCTAGAGTTGAATCGATCTTATAGATGCTCGGCTCTCCACTGGCTGTCAGGTTACACTTCCCACGAGTGGCCGCAATGAGGGCCGATTCGCTGTCATTTGGACGGGGGGGGAGACCACGTTTCAGCAGTTTCCATATTCGTTGAACAACCTACGGGGCGTTTGTTGGTTTGGCATTCACGAACCACATCTGAACCGGCCCGATCCCTTTGGCATCTATGGAGCCCCGAGAGTCGAAGGAGAACTGTGCGTCGTCCTTGACCAGTTCGTAGGTGGCTTGGGAGATGTTCACACGTCCGGCTTCGCCGGCGCTTTCCATGCGGCTGGCGGTATTGACCGTGTCGCCCCAGATGTCGTACTGGAACTTGACCACACCGACCACGCCGGCCACGACCGGGCCGGTGTGCACGCCGGCTCGCATCGTAAAGGTTGGCAGACCCTGGCGTGTACGATCATCGTAGCGTTGCTGCACGATGTGCTGCATTTCGAGCGCGGCGCGGATCACCGTTGGTGCCTCGTGTTCGAGGGAGTCGTGCAAGCCCCCTGCCACCATGTACGAATCTCCGATCGTCTTGATCTTTTCGAGTCCGTAGCGGGTGACGATCTCGTCGAACAGGCTGAAGAGCGTGTTCAACTCTGCGACGAGTTCCTGCGGTTTCATCCGAGCGGATGTCTTCGTGAAGTCTACAAAATCCGTGAACAGCACTGTGACGCGTTCAAGGGAGCGCGCCGGACTCTCGCCTGACTCCTTGAGTTCGGTGGCGATCTCTCGGGGGAGCACGTTGAACAGCACGGCGTCCGACTGTGCTCGTTCGTTCTGGATCTGCCGGATCATGGTGAACAGACCAAAGAACAGCGTACCCGAGAATGCCAGCGATCCCAGCTGAAACGGCACCATGCCGTTGCCGTCGATGGGCAGGATCCCGGTCAGGCTCAGCAGGTTCACGGACGCTCCAACGGTGATCAACAACACCGAGAAGAGTAGCACCAGTGCTGCGCGCTCGCGCACCAGGCTTCGGCGAATGATGGGGTAGAACGAGAGAACGATCCACGGCAGCATGCTGAAGTTCAGCAGGTTCAAGTGCCCGTAGTCCTTGGTCAGCCACGCCCCCCACACCACGGCAAAGACCGCCAGAAGGAAGGAGTACGTGAGATAGATCTTTCGATACCGCGGCATGCTGGAGCGCAGATCGATGTATTGGGTGATGAACAGGGCACAGGTGACCACGATGCCGCCCACCACCCACTGATTGTTGAACAGAAACGACGGCGCTCCTTCGGGTAGAATGAAGGTGCGGAAGAGATTCGAGTAGTACAGAAAGTAGGTGTTCATCATCAACATCATGCCGGCGTACGACACGAACATCCACTCCCGGAACGAGATGAACATCAGCAGACTCACTACCATGAACACCGTCATGATGCCGCTATAGAACGCCTGGATGGTGTAAAGCTCGAGAAAGGAGGTGATCCCCTCGCGGGCACTGCGGATATGCAGGTGATAGTTGTGCGGCCACTGCCCAACTCCCTGCATGAACAGGTGGGCGTACACCACCACGGAGTCTCGCGGAGCAAGATGAATGTTCACGTAGTTGCTCAGCCGCGGATACTGTCGCTCGTTGCGAGGCACCTTGGAACCCGCTACCGCCAGCGGCTGGAGCTGCCCTTCACTGAGGACGAAGTACTGGGCGGAGTCCGGCTGCTCACAGGTGGACAACAGGTTGTTCTGTTGCAGATCGCTTGCGTTCACGATCACGAAGCGCACCCAGGCTTCCTTGGTTGGACTGGCCGGGATCGAATCCCAGGGCAGAAAGGCCGAGTCCGCAAGCTGCAGCACTTCGTCTGGGCCGAGCCCGGCCGACGGGATGGGGGCCACCTCGACGATCTTGTTCAGCGATCGGGTTGTCTGCAGGACATCACTCAGGATCAGTCGATGGTCATGGGGCTTGGCAGGGGTAGCAACCACAAGGAATACCACAGCCGCAAGGATCGGCTTCCACAGCAACCCGACCGATAGAACCGCGCTATCACGACCGATGCGATACTCAGACAAGCCGTCCCCTCCCGATGAATCATGCTCGATGCACGGCATGGTACGGAATCCTGTCGAGTATGCATAGCGATGGTTTGCGGCGATGGCCGCCATGCATCTCAGAGCATCTATCCGGGATTACTCATCCGGGACATTATCCCGGATGAGTAATCCCGGATAGGTGGATAATCCTACTTGCCCTCTTCCGGCGGAGTATCCGTGCCCTTAAGGTATGTCGGCAGGTTCAGACCGGCCAGATCGAAGAGATCGTTGAGTGGGGGGACAGTTTTCATCAGGCCCGACACGAAGTTGGCTGTGGACGTGTTGCCGCCATCGCCTTGACCATTGGCCGAGTCCCACACTGTGATCTTGTCGATCTTGATGTTCTTGACGGCTTCGACCTGTGTCTTGACCAACTCCGGAAGTTTTTCGATGAGCAGGAGCTGAAAGGCCTTGTTGGGATCTCCTCCTGCCGCTGCCACCACCTCCTTGTAGCCGTCGGCCTGCTTGGTGAGGATCTCATACAGACCCTTGGCTTCGGCCTCCATTTTTGCATAAATGGCATCGGCTTCGCCCTTGGCGCTCTCGCGGATGGTCTCTGCTGCCGCCTGTGCTTCGATGATCGCACGCTGCTTGGCGATCTCTGCCGGCACCACGATGTTGGCGATCTGCGTGGATCGCTCGCGCTCGGAACGAGCCATCTCGGCCTTCTGCTCGGCCTGATAGGATTCCTCGAGGGCTCGAGCCTGCTGCACCTTTTCGGACGCCAAGGCAATGCGGAGTGCTTCGGCCTCCTTCTCCCGCCGGTTCGCTTCGGACTGTGCGATCGCGATCCGGGCTTCGTTCTCGCCTTGGATCGCCGAGGCATTCGCTTCGGAGGTCTTTACGCGGGTTTCCCGTTCGGCCTCGGCCTTACCGATGGTCTCGTCTTTCAACGCCGTTGCGATGCTGACCTCTTTGTCCTTCTGCGTGATCGCGATCCGAACGTCACGATCGCGATGCGTCTCGGCGATCTGCGTATCCTTCTCGCGGTCGGCCAGTGCTTTGCCGGTCTCGCCGATCTTCTCCTGCTCGGCAACGCTGATCTTTGCCTCGTTGATCGCCTTGGCTGCGGCTTCCTTTCCCAGTGCCTCGATGTAGCCGGATTCGTCCTTGATGTCGGTGACGTTCACGTTGATCAGCTTCAGGCCGATCTTCTTCAGCTCGCTGTCCACATTCTTTGAGATGTTCTCAAGGAACTTGTCGCGATCCGAGTTGATCTCTTCGATCGTCATCGTAGCGATCACCAGACGCAGCTGTCCGAACAGAATGTCCTTGGCAAGCTCCTGGATCTGCTCGGACGTTAGACCCAACAGACGTTCGGCGGCAGCATTCATGCTGTCCGATTCGGTAGAGATCGCGATCGTGAACCGGCACGGCACATCCACACGGATGTTCTGGCGGCTGAGGGCATTGGTCAGGTTGGCTTCGATCGACAGTGGCTTCAGATCCAGAAAGGCAAAGTCCTGGATCACAGGCCAGATAAATGCGCCACCGCCGTGAACACATTTTGCCGAGGTACCTCCGGTGCGTCCGTAGATCACCAGGATCTTGTCCGATGGACAGCGCTTATACCGGGACAGGAGTGCAGTGATCGTAACGAATACGACCACAACGGCTACAACGATGATGATGATCGGCGTCATACTTCTACAGCTTTACGGTGTTCAACAACCAGAAGTCCAGTATTCTCGATGTGCACAATGGTTACCATCACGCCCGAAGGGATCGCATCGCCGTCGGTTACGGCTTCGAGTTCGTGGTAAGCCCCCTTCACGCTGATCATCACCTTGCCGCTACCGGATCGTTTCCCGGGTATCGTAAGGTATACTGATGCTGCTTTGTTCAGGGTGGAGTCGATGGTGAAGGTGTTGTCTTCGGCCAGTTGTTGCACGAACCGAATGATCACGAAGAACACGTACACGAACAATGCGCCAACGGCAACGGCCACGGCGATCAGCACGACCGGGTTGGGAATCACGTCGAACAGCGAGATCCCTGTCCAGCTGAAACCCAGCAGGAAGTTGATCAGGTTGCGCAGCGAGAACAGCTGGAAGGGGGCTTCGGTGGCGCCCAGGTCTCCGTCGAAATCGGGCTGCACGCCGTCGGAAGCATCGGTACCCATGAACGTCATCACGGCTTGAATGATGAAGATCAGGCTGGCAGGTAGTGCGATATACCAGAAGGCTCTAAGCAGCGCATCCATTTCGTTGAAGATGTCCATTGCGGTCCCACACGTTCAATTCGAGAATCGCGTTGTGCCGTACCCGCAGATCTCCCATTCGTTCGCTGTTGGTCTGGGTGGCGGTGGAAGGGGGCTCGGTGTTGGGTACCCCGGCAAAGGTACATACCGGGATTCGATCC
>JANJTN010000089.1 GCA_024711065.1 bacterium | reverse complement strand
TCGCCCTTCGCCCCTCGCCCTTATCTTTGCAGGCTATGGAACTAGAAACCTTCCCCAACCCGCGGCCGGACAGGCCGTATACGATCACCCATGTGAATCCGGAGTTCACCTCCGTGTGTCCGAAGACCGGTCTGCCGGACTTTGCCACGATCACGCTGGAGTACGTGCCGGACCAGGTCTGCATCGAGCTGAAGGCCCTGAAGTACTACTACCTGGATTTCCGCAACCGAGGCATCTTCTACGAAGCCGTCACCAACCAGATCCTGGACGACCTGGTGGCGGTGTGCGACCCGAAATGGATGAAGATCACGGCAGAGTTCAGTGCTCGAGGCGGCATCCACTCGGTGATCGAAGCTGAGCATATCAAGGAGTGACCTGCGATGCGTACGTCGATCGCCAAGCAGTTCCGATGGGAAATGGGCCATCGCCTTCCCAACCACCCGGGACTGTGCCGCAACATTCATGGGCATTCCTATGAAGCCCAGGTGATCCTGGTGGGCGAACCCGATGAATCTGGCATGGTCATGGACTACTTCGATGTGAAGACCATGGTGCAGCCATTGATCGATCGGCTGGACCATTGTTTTCTACTTGATGCATCCGACACGGTGATGAAGGACTTCTTTACTTCGCACCCCATGAAGGTTGTCGAGATCGACGTCCCCACCACTGCCGAGAACATCGCTCACTACCTGCTCCAACACATCATCTCACAACTTCCCACCAGCCATCGCATCGAGTCCGTGAAGGTGCGCATCTACGAAACCGAGAAGACCTATGCTGAGGTTGCGCAAGAATTAATGCACTGATGCACTGATGCACTGATGCACTGATGCACTCATGCACTGATGCACTGATGCACTAATGATCTAATGACACTTTGGTTCCCCTTCGCCCTTCGCCCCTAACCCCTCGCCCCTCTGAGTGTCCGCGTTCGATTCGCCCCCTCCCCAACCGGTTTTCTTCACATTGGAAGTCTACGGACCGCGTTGTACAACTACCTGTTCGCACGGCGAAATGGCGGCGTGTGCATTCTGCGGATCGAGGATACCGATCGTACGCGTTTTGTGGAAGGTGCGATCGAAGAGCAGATCGCCTCTCTGCAGTGGGCCGGTGTAACGTTCGACGAGGGCCCGCACGTTGGCGGCGGCCATGGTCCCTACACCCAAAGCGAGCGATTCGACCTGTATCGCGAGTACGGGATGCAGCTGGTGTCGAGCGGACATGCCTATTACGCCTTTGATACCGCCGAAGAGCTGGACCAGATGCGACAGCGGCAACAACATGCCGGGATCGCTCCCAAGTACGACCGATCGGTGATGCGCAACCAGTTCACTCTGGGTGAGGCTGAAACGCAGCGACTCCTGGAGCAGGGGGCTGACCACGTGATCCGCCTGAAGGTCCCGCACGATGAGGACATCCGTTTTCAGGACCATGTGCGCGGAGAAGTGGTGGTGGCCGGACGCGAGATCGACGATCAGATCCTGCTCAAGAGCGACGGATTCCCGACGTATCACCTGGCCAATGTGGTGGACGATCATCTCATGGAGATCACGCATGTGATCCGCGGCGAAGAATGGCTGCCCAGCACACCCAAACATGTGATCCTTTACCAGGCGTTCGGCTGGGAAGCCCCTTCCTTCGCCCATTTGCCACTACTCCTCAATCCGGATCGATCCAAGATGAGCAAGCGGCATGGCGACGTGATGGTGGCCGACTTCATCGCCAAAGGCTACATGGCGGATGCGCTTGTGAACTACGTAGCACTCTGCGGATGGAATCCGGGTACCGAGCAGGAGTTCTTCTCACACGCAGAGCTGATCGAGGCGTTCTCACTCGAGCGTGTCAGCCGCGCCGGTGCCATCTTCGACTACAAGAAGCTGGACTGGATGAACTCCGAGTATCTCAAGAAGGCCGATCCCGTTCAGCTGGCCACAGAGCTTATGCCTGCGCTGCAGCAGCTCGGCTATGCGCATCTCGAACCGGGCTACGTTGCCCAGGTGATCGCCCTGCTGCGCGAGCGCGTGACCTTCCTGAAGGACATCGCTGAGTTTGGCGACTACCTGTTCGGCGATACTCTGGCAGAAGTGGAACCCACGCTGTGGACAGAGCTGCGATCCAATGAAGCGCTGCGAGCCACGCTAGCACGATTCCGTGATGGACTCTCTGCCGACGTGCTCGCCGGTGTGGACGCCTTCAAGGAGCACATCAAGCAGTGCCTGGCTGAATCGGGCCTTAAGATGGGTGCGTTCTTGAAGCCGCTGCGGATCGTGATCACCCATCGTGAAGTAGGTGCGGAATTGTACGATACCATGGTCCTCCTGGGCCCGGACCGCTGCATCACCCGGATCAACGCCTTCCTGAACGCATGATGAACCGCTCGATCGTCGTCTGGACTCTCCTCCTCGTGGTAGCGCTTGGTCTCTGGGGTTGCCCGAGTGCCCAGCAGATCCAGGACGTAGCCCCTTGCGTGAAAGACACACAGCAACAATTGCTGGTGGAATGGGGCACCTACGAACCCTACGAAGCCAAGACCGGACTCTCCTTCGAACTCACCACGCGCGGCGAGTTGATCAAGGTGGTCACCAATGCCTCCGGGACCACACGCACGCACGTTGCCTGGGTGCCTCACGCCCAGTACTGTGCCATGGCCGACGACGTGAACGCCACGTTCCTCAAGGTGCAGGCGTTGCATTCACCCGGAACCATGGGACGGTTCATACGGTACAGCAATCCGGCGACTCGCGTATATTTACAGGCCGTGTGGAATCCGGAGCTGCAGACCTTTCAGAGCCGGGACATGCGGCGAGTCTACGATGAACTGATGCGTCTTGTCCCCACCGACGCCATCGATTGAACGTCCCCATGAAGATCCTGATCGTTGACGACAACCGCGACTTCTGCGGCACCCTAGCCGATGTGGTCCAAGACCAAGGCTGGGACAGTGAGGTCCGCCACAGCCCCGAAGCTGCGCTGGACGTGCTCGAGACGCGCGCGCACGACGTTGGTCTGATGCTGCTGGATATCGAATTCGGATCGGAGTCCAAGCTAACCGGTCTGGACGTCCTCGAGCAGTCCATCCGCCACTTCCCCAGCATCCCGGTGATCATGATCTCCGGCAAAGGCACCATCGAGACCGCGGTGCGGGCCACCAAGCTGGGGGCTATCAACTTCATCGACAAGTCCACGCTCACCAACGAACGCCTGATCGGCGTGCTCAACAGCGCTATGGAGCGCGTGGCCTCCGATCGCGATAACGAAGAACTCCGCAAGGTGATCGAGAACCAGGGGATCATTGGACGCAGTGCGGCGATGATGGACGTGGCCGACAAGATCCTGCGCTATGGTCGCACCGGACTGAACGTTCTCATCACCGGCGAGACCGGCACGGGCAAGAAGCTGGTGGCGCAGGCCATTCACGGCGTCAGCCGTCGGTCCAAGCATCCGTTCATTACGGTCGACATTCCCAACATCCCACGCGACCTGTTCCAGAGCGAGCTGTTCGGTCACGTGAAGGGGGCTTTCTCCGGTGCCATGGAGAACAAGCGTGGCCTGTTCCACCAGGCGCACCGTGGCAGCCTGTTCCTGGACGAGATCGGCGACATGCCCATGCCCCTCCAGGCCAACCTCTTGCTGCCGCTGGAACAGAAAGCCGTTCGTAGGGTTGGATCGGTCGAGACCGAGGAAGTAGATATCCGTTTTATCTCGGCTACGGACCGCGATCTGGTGGCCGCCATGGCCGATGGCCGTTTCCGTGACCAGCTCTATCACCGTTTGCGTGAGTGCGAAGTGTACCTTCCGGCACTGCGGGAACGAGCCGATGATATTCCCTATATCGTGGAGCACTATCTGGTGCGCCACAATACGGAGATGAGCGACATCAAGACGATCGCGCCGGCTGCCATGGACTACCTGCAAGAGTATCCCTGGCCGGGCAATGTCCGCGAACTGGCATCCGTGCTCCGTGTTGCGCTGCAGACACTCGGCAGCGATCAATTGGAAGTGACCGACCTCGACCGCATCCTCAAGCGCAGCCCAACGTCTCCAGGTTCGAAGCACGTGACCATCGCCCACGATGGGTCGGCTCCACGGATCAAGGCGCCGTCGCGCGCCGAAGAGTCCGACGTGGATCTTTCCAGCGACCGCTCGCTAAAAGACGACCTGGCTCGCGTGGATCAGATGAAGGTGGAGCAGACGCTGGACAAGACCAAGGGCAACGTCTCCAAAGCCGCCGCCATCCTTGGCGTGAGCCGCGAGACCCTCCACAACAAGATCCGCAAGTACGAGATCGATGTAAAGACCTACCGGGGACGTTGAGTCTCGCGGTGACGGTCTACCCAGTAGCCCCAGGCCACCAGGAGCCATTGAGCCTGGCCGACCCAGGCGATCGCCTCGGCATTCGGTGGAGGGTCGCCCAGAAGGTTGGCGGAGTAGATCAGGACAAAGAAAACAATCAAACCCCAAAGTCCGATCGTACCCGTGCGATCTCTTGCCACTGTTGATCGGACATATATCCACACGCCAACACCAAAGATCAGTGTTTCTGCGGCGAGCGTAGCGCCAAGGTTGTTCCAGAGTCCAAGTCCCACCAGTGGAGCGCTCGCCATGGTGACC
>JANJTN010000212.1 GCA_024711065.1 bacterium | reverse complement strand
GTTCCGCAGCGGGGCTGCATCGATCACGAGTGGGTTCTTGGTTGCTTTGAAGCTGAAGACCACGTCGTTCACTGTGAGCGGAGTACCATCGCTGAACACCACGTCCTTGCGCAACGTGAAGGTATAGGACAGATGATCCTCGGACACCACCGGGCGCGATTCGGCCAAACGGGGCACTAACTCCAGGGTCTCGAAGTCCTGCACCAGAAGCTGGTCATAGACGTGGTTCAGGATCGCCGTAGCGCTGGCATCGTTGGTGACGATCGGGTTCAGGCCTTCGGGGTCAGAAAGCTCGTGGATCACCACCCATTCGCCGGGCGTAACGCTCGACAGGTCAGCCGTTTCGTCGGCGCTACCGCCGCCACAACCCGTAATTGTGACCGACCAGGAAACCAGCAATCCCACCAGCAAGGCCGAAACGGCCGACGTTGTGCTATTCATCATCGCTTTGGAAGTACGTAATGTGTCGTTGTTCATAGCTGCCTTTTTCGGATCCGCGCCGTGAGATCTCTGACTCCAGACGTCCGGCAAATTCTTTGGAAGCGTTGTAACCGTAGGTTTTCAGCAGATAGTTCAGAGCGATGGTCTCGGAGATCACCGTCACGTTCTTGCCCGGGAAGATGGGCAGTTTGACCGTGTCGATCGACACGCCGACGATCTCCGTGACGGATTCTTCGAGGCCGGTGCGATTGTACTCCCGGGCTTGGTCGTAGATCTCCAGTTCGACGATGAGCTCCAGGCGTTTCTGGAACCGGATCGATCGGATGCCGAACATCTGGCGGACATCGATCACGCCCAAGCCCCGGATCTCCATGAAATGCCGCACCAGTGAGGTTCCGGTCCCCATCAGGATGGACTCGCGTTTCTTGGAGAAGACCACGATGTCGTCGGCCACCAGTCGGTGTCCGCGCTCCACCAGGTCCAGCGCGATCTCGGACTTGCCGATGCCGCTCTTGCCGGTGAACAGGATGCCGACGCCGTACACGTCCACAAAGGAACCATGCACGCTCACCTGCTGCGAGAACTGATCATCCAGGAATTCGCCCAGCAGAAAGATGGTCTTGGTGGTATCGAACGGCGTGGACAGGATGGCCACGTTGTGTTCGTGGGCAATGGCGATCAGGTCGGGTGGCAACACATGACCGTTGGCACACACGATGCAGGGCACATTGAACGCGCAGATCGTTCGAAAGGCCTTACGACGTTCTTCCTCGGCGAGCCCCTTGAGCAGGTAAAAGAACTCGGTGTTCCCGAAGACCTGCACACGGTAATACGTGAACAGTTCGGTAAAGCCGGCCAGGGCCAGCTGAGGGCGATGTAGATTCTTGTCCGTGATCAGGTTGTCGAGCCCGACCTCACCGGTCATGGCTTCCAGGTTCACTGGACCTGAAAGCAGCTCGCGGACCTTGATCGACTCCTTCACCACCGGAGGTGCGTGACGGATCGAAGCCATAATGTTGCAGGGTTAAGTGGGTCAGGCCAGCGTGGCACGAACGTCGTGCTGACGATCGTTGAGGCGCTTGAGCTGGCGCTCGATCTTGTTCCTGGCGCTCACGATCGCAGCGGTCATGTCCATGGCGCGTTCCTTGGCAACGATCGTATGCCCCTGCACGCGAAGGGTGAATTCAGCTTCCTTCTGATCGGCTTCTTCGCTAGCGATGATATCCAGACGGATCAGGTGACCATGAAACCTCTCCAGATGCTCGGCGGCCTTGACGGCTGCATCGTGTTCGGCATCGGAGAGTGACGTGTGACGGGTGGTGATATGAACGTCCATGCAGGTCTCCTTGGTAGGTGCTCGAATTGTGGCAACAATGTAGTCAATGAAGGGCGGTGTTTCAAGGACGTTTCTCACGTCCGGACAGGATCACCTCGAACCCGAATCGCAGGACGAAGCCACCGGCCTGGATGTTGTAGTCCCCTGCCGTCCGTTCCGGAGCCCAGGCCAGCGTTTCGGCCGTGGCCTTGAACAACGGTGCATGCACGGGGATGTACGTGTAGCCGGCTTCGATGTAGATGCCGGCGTAGGTCAGTGTGGACAGTGGGTCGTCAAATCCGAGCGACACGCCGGCCCGCCCCTGAAACGCCGGTACCAGGTGGCTTTCGTCGTACCGAACACCGCCGAGACGCGCGCCGGGTTCGCTCGTGTTCGCTAACTCTTCGTCCCAGAACAGGTGCACCGACGCCAGCCCGACGCCGGCACCGAGGTATCCGGTGAATTGCCGCTGGACCGGGAAGTAGTCCAAGGTCAGCAGCGCCGGCAGTACGGACATCGTCACGGTCTGGGTGACGCCCTGAGGTGGTCCGGTGGGACGGGGATACAGATCCGGGTCGTAGGCATAACTCTCGCGTACCACGGCCTTGTAGTAACCAGCCGACAGGCCGATCGCGCCATCGCCAAGCTGAAAACTGGACACGCCGATGGCAACGCCCAGCGGAATATCAAAGGCCGACGCCTTGCCGCCAACCAGCGTCCGATAGTCTTCGAAGAACTCCGTTGCCGTGATGGACATCGTCCAGTTCAGATCGCCATACAACCGCACGGTGCGGCGCTTCTGTGCCGCTGAACGGATCTGTTCCAGGGAATCCTGTGCCTGGCTGTGATCCAGGCGCTGTTGAGCCGGCAAGGGGCTCGCCAACAGCACCCCCAGCGAGATCACCGTGGCGATGGTGGCAAGCCCCTTACAGGATGCGCTTACCCATCGACGAGGCCACGACATCGGCAGCCAGCTCCGCGGTTTCGTTGCGAATGTCCAGGATCGGGTTCACTTCGGCCACCTCGAGGGAGCCAAAGGCTTCGATCTGGGAGACCATTTCCATGAACAGGTGGATCTCGCGATACGACAGGCCACCGGGCACGGGCGTACCAACGCCACTGGCAACCTTGGGGTCCACGCTGTCCACATCGAACGAGATATGCAGATGGTCCACGCTGCGCGACATGTCTTCGAGCACGCGCGAGGCGATCTCGTACATGCCCAGGCGATCGATGTCGAACATGGTGTAGGCGGCAACTCCCAGCTCTTTGATCAGCGTGCGTTCTCCGGGATCGATAGAGCGCAGACCGACCAGGGCCACGTTGCGGGGGTCGACCTTCGCGTCGGGTCCGCCGATCTCGGTCAGCGCCGGATGTCCCAGACCCATGGCTACAGCCAACGGCATGCCGTGGATGTTGCCGGACGGTGTGGTCTCGGCGGTATTCATGTCTGCGTGGGCATCCACCCAGATGATACCAAGGGTCTTGCCCTGTTCCCGGCAGTGCTGGGCAATGCCGGCCACCGAACCAATGCTCATCGAATGATCACCGCCCAGGATCAGCGGGAAGTGACCGTCATCCAGGATACGCTTGGTGCGGGTACAGAGCACTCGGCTCATGTCTACCACGCCGGAGAGGTATTTCAGGCGTGAGTCTTCTTCTTCCTGTTCCTCGATGTTGCGCATCGGGATATCGCCTTCGTCCACGATGGTGTATCCCAGGCGCTCCAGACGTTGGTCCACGTCGGCAATACGCATGGCCGACGGCCCCATGTCTACACCGCGACGGTCGGCACCGAGGTCGATCGGAAACCCCAGGATGTGGACTTCCATGGACTTACCCGGCATAACGTCCCCCGCTCAGGTGGCGCAGCACGGTCGACAGCGTTTGCTTCAGATCGGCACGGTGCGAGATCACATCCACGAATCCGTGGTCCAGCAGGAACTCCGAGCGTTGAAAGCCCTCGGGAAGTTTCTTGCGGATGGTCTGTTCGATCACGCGCGGTCCGGCAAAGCCGATCAAGGCCTTGGGTTCGGCGATGATCACGTCGCCCAACATGGCATACGAAGCCGAGACACCTCCCGTGGTGGGGTCGGTCAGGATCGAGACGTAGGGCAAGCCGGCGTCGCCCAGTTCGGACAACGCAGCGCTGGTCTTGGCCATTTGCATCAGGCTCAGCGCAGCCTCCTGCATCCGAGCACCACCCGAGGCACTGATGAACACAAAGGGCATCCGGTTGTTCAGCGCTCGCATGCAGGCGCGCGTGAACTTCTCGCCTACCACGCTGCCCATGGAGCCGCCGATGAAGCCGAAGTTCATACATCCGAATGCGATGTCCTGTCCATGCACCTTGCCGGTACCGGTGGTCACGGCGTCGGGAAGGTCGCTCTGCGAATACGCCTGTTTGAGGCGGGCCTTATACGGTCGGGTATCCACGAATTCCAGGGGGTCGGCCGAGCGGACGTTGCGATCGGTCTCGGACCAGGTGCCCGCGTCGATCAGAATGTCCACGTACTTCGACGCGCCGATCCGGAAATGGTGATCGCACTGCTTGCAGGTAAAGGCGGTGGCGACCAGTTCCTTGCGGTAGATCACCGTGCCACAGTCCGGACACTTGGTCCACAGACCGTCCGGCATTTCCCGTGCCTGCTTGGATTCTTCGAT
>JANJTN010000207.1 GCA_024711065.1 bacterium | reverse complement strand
TCGCCGGACGGCACACAGGTGGCGTTTGCGTCAGAGCGCGACGCGATAGACACCGGCGGCCGACAACTCACCACCGAGCGTCGGGAAGCGATCCTGGCCGTTTGCCTTGGGTTCCAGATGCAGGCGAACCATGGGGCGAATGTCGAACCACGTGTGCTCCCACCGTGCCTGAGCAACCACTCCAAAGACCGATCGAGATCCGCTGTTGATCGTTGTTGTGGTGCGGATCAGCTGCAAGGAATCGCGGTCGCTGGTCGTGGAGAGTGCATCGGACGTTGCGCGATAAAACCCCTGAAGCATACCCTGGACAGCCCCCTGACGAAGATGCCACGAAATGGTGCCCAGGATGTGGCGCTCCGGACGCAATTCCAGACCCTCGGCGGCCGAAGGCGGACGCTGCGCTGTACTCACGTCGGCCAGAACGCTCGACCCGGCAGAGGGCGTCCACTCCACACCGGCACCAGCGCCGGCTAGCACATTGCCCTCGGCTACCGTAAGGCGGCCGGAGGCCAGGAACGTGAGCGCAGCGCCAACAGGGACCCTGGCATGGGCAAAGACCTGTGGACGTAGATCCGTGGTGGCCGACGTATAGGGTGTGGCATTCACGTCCATCAGATCTATGCCGGCTCCCAATCGAAAGCGTCCGAATCCGAGACGATGATCGCTGCGAAGCAGCATGCCGGTGTGTGCGCCATGAAAAGTGACGGCACCTGCGGGATCCTCAGGACCAACACTCATGGTGGTGTCGCGTAGCCGTAACATGGATGTGGCAGTGCCATAGACCTGGGCCGTGATACTGTGCGTGGTGTCGGCGTCGAAGGCATGCACCAGCGTGGCCGTCAGGTCGTGCCGCCGGGATTCATCCTGCAGCGAAGCGAACACCGGCGGCGACGTTCGCTCGGTGAGTTGATCCAAAGGAATGATCGTCCGTAGTCCGCCCCAGAGTTCGGTATTCAACGAGGCCAGTTGATAGCTCACGTTCAGGTGCGTGAGATCGGCCAACGTCCACCGCACGCCGGCCCGGACGTTCCAGATGTCGAAGCCGGTACTGAGATACCGACCCAGTGCGCCACTTCGGCGCACTCCCAAGGTGACGTTCATGCCGGGGGCTACATTCTGCGACAGTTCCACGTCGGCCGCCAGCACCTCTCCCCCACCTTGAGCATACCACAAGGCCACCCATGGCGTTGGCGTACTGTGGATCACTTCCTGGACGTTCGCGGCGCTAAGGGTAAGACTGGAAGCCAATCCAATGGCATGCACACCGGTGAGCACCTCTACCCGTTCGGCCATCTCGGGCGGCAGTTGTGCCATGGCCATGGCACCCGACCACGGGTCCACCAGCGTACGCCCGTTGATCGACAGTCCCAGATCGGCGTTCGTTCCGCCCACCACCGAGATCGCATTGTGCTGGGCATTTCCGCCATGGGAAAGGGGCTGGTACGGCGTACTACGAATGAGCAGTTCGTCCAGCGAGCGATACTGCACCATCCGTCGGTCCGACTTACCCAGATCGAACACGCGCTCTGTTGGCTCGGTGGTCAGCGCTCCCAGCGTACGCCAGGGGTCGGGCACCGAATCGGCAACCTCGATGGTGCGTTCGGCAAAGGCCGAATCGCGGGCTGGGACGGGTGGTGTGGCCTGAGTGGACTGTGCGGGGCTCAGCAGAGAAGAAAGGACGAAAACGCAACAGGCAGGTACGAAACCTGCCCGTTGCATCATGGTCACGATGGTTCGTGCGAAGGTCATGCCTCCGCGTCCGAACCTCCCTCTTCTTCTTCGACATCCTCATCGCGCGTAACGGCGGTGATGTCGGCGATCTGGTCGCCCTCGTCGAGTCGAATGAGTTTCACGCCCTGGGCATTCCGACCCAGCACGCGGATGTCGCGTACCGGCTGACGGATCAGTACGCCGTTGGTGGTCATCACCACCAGGTCCTGCTCATCGGTCACTTCCAGGATCGCACAGATCGGTCCGGTCTTCTCGGTGATGTTGATGGCGATCACGCCCTTGGCACCGCGCTTGGTCTTGCGGAAGGAGGCAACGGCGGTGCGCTTACCCACGCCGCGCTCTCCCACCACCAGCACCTGGGCATCTTCGTGGCGAACGGCCGTCAGCGAGATCACTTCAGCCCCCTTCTCCAGATTGATGCCTTTCACGCCGGCGGCATTGCGCCCCATGGCGCGCACGTCGGATTCGTGGAAGCGCACGGCCAGGCCGGAGCTGGCGCCGATCAGAATGTCCATGTTGCCATCGGTCAGGCGGACGCCGATCAGGCGGTCGTCGTCCTTCAGGTTCACAGCGATGATGCCGTTACTGCGCACGTTGGCAAAGTCCTTGAGCTCCGTCTTCTTCACGATGCCGCTCTTGGTGGCCATGAAGATGTTCAAGCCTTCGGCTTCCACGTCGCTGATCGGCAGGTAGGCCGTGACCTTTTCATCGGCCTGTTTCTGGATCACGTTGGCCATCGAACGGCCCTTGGCGCTGCGAGAGCCCTCGGGGATGTCGTAGACCTTGATCCGGTACATCCGTCCCTTGTCCGTGAAGCACATCAGGTAGTGGTGCGTGGAGGCACGGAACACGTGTTCCACGTAGTCGTCTTCGTAGCGTCCGGTACCGCTTACACCGCGACCGCCTTTGTTCTGCCGACGGTAGGTGCTCACCGGCGTCCGCTTGATGTAGCCGTTGTGCGTGATCGAGACGATCACCTCTTCGTTGGCGATCATGTCTTCGAGCGTGAAGTCGCGGGCGTCAAAGACGATCTCCGTGCGCCGGGCATCGCCATACCGCTCACCGAGTTCGGTGAGTTCCTGGCCGATGATGGTCATCTGCAGTTCTTTTGAAGCGAGAATAGCCTTCAAGCGCTCGATGGTCTCGATGATCTCGCGGTACTCGGCTTGGATCTTTTCGCGCTCCAGGCCGGTGAGGCGCTGCAGTCGCATATCCAGGATCGCCTTAGACTGGATCTCCGAGAGACCGAAGCGTTTTTGCAGTTGCTCCGAGGCGGTGGGAACATCCTTGGAGGCCTTGATGACCTTGATCACCTCGTCGATGTTGTCCAACGCAATGATGAAGCCTTCCAGGATGTGGGCCCGCTTTTCAGCAGCATCCAGGTCGAACTGGGTCCGGCGGACGATCACGTTGTTGCGGTGCGCAATGAACTCGGTGATCATCTCCTTGAGCGTAAGGATCCGCGGGCGACCGTTTACCAGGGCCAGCAGGATCACACCGAACGTGACCTGCAGCTGCGTGTGCTTGTACAGGTTGTTCAGCACCACCATCGGCACGGCATCGCGCTTGAGCTCCACCACGATCCGCAGACCGTCGCGGTCGCTCTCGTCGCGAATGTCAGAGATGTCTTCGATGGACTTGTTCTTCACCAGGTCGGCGATCTTCTCGATCAAGCCGGCCTTGCTGACCTGATAGGGCAGCTCGGTGATCACAATGGCTTCCTTCGAGCCCGACTTGTTGGTCTCGATGTTGGCCTTGGCACGGACCAGGATCTTGCCACGGCCCGTGGTGTAGGCATTGCGCACACCTTCGTAGCCGTAGATGATGCCGCCCGTCGGGAAGTCCGGAGCCGACACGTACTTGAGCAGTTCTTCGTTCGTGATGTCGGGATCGGCGATCACGGCCTTGATCCCGGCAACGATCTCCGTGAGGTTATGCGGAGGGATGTTCGTAGCCATGCCAACGGCAATACCGTTGGCTCCGTTCACGAGCAATGCCGGGAGCACTGTTGGCAGAACCGTAGGCTCCTGCAGCGAATCGTCGAAGTTCGGACGGAAGTCGACCGTGTTCTTGTCGATATCCCGAAGTACTTCGGTGGCCAGGTGGGCCATCCGTGCTTCGGTATACCGCATGGCGGCCGGCGAGTCGCCGTCCACCGAGCCGAAGTTCCCCTGTCCGTCCACCAGCGGATACCGCATGGACCAGGTCTGGGCCAGACGCACCATTGCGTCGTACACCGCGCTATCGCCGTGGGGGTGGTACTTACCAAGCACCTCCCCGACGATCCTGGCGCTCTTCTTGTACGGACGCTGGGGCGTCATGCCCAGTTCGTACATCGAGTACAGGATCCGGCGGTGTACCGGTTTGAATCCATCGCGCACATCGGGCAAGGCCCGAGACACGATCACGGACATGGAGTAGTCGAGATACGAGTCTCGCATCTCGTCCTCCATGAGGACGGGTTGAATACGTTCGTTGGAGAGTGCCATATCCCCTTGTTGACAGAATGAGATGGGTAGTGCGGCCGATGCTGCGGGGGCCGCTACAGAACCGCCAAAAATACGGAATTCGGACGGTCTGGAAGGGGGCTTCTCAGTGAAGCATCATCACGGTACCCTGTAGTCCGGAAGCCCCTTGAACAGAGGGATCCGAGACTTCCAGACGGTACACGTACACCCCATTGGGGAGAACTTCTCCGGCGTCTCCGCGACCATCCCATTCCACCTCGGCTGCGCCGAGCGAAAGCGTGGTGCTGAGCGAGCGGATGCGGCGTCCTTCCAGATCGTAGATCTGCAGGGTCGACGCCATGGTGCGGGTGGAAGACCGCAGGGCAATGCGGAAGATCACCGGACCCGTAGCGGGGTTCGGAGTTGGCGTCACGGCATCAACCGTAACTCTGTCCGTGACCCACAGTGTGGTCTCCAGTTCCGCCTGATTGCCGGTAGCATCCGAAGCACGGACCAGCACGTTGTTCTGTCCGTTCTCCAGCGGATACCGATAGACCATCGCTGCACGAATGGTGGTACCGGGATATCGCACTTGACAGGAGTCCGTTGGCAGGAACTCCACCTCCGAGGCTACGGCCGGACGAATGCGGTCGCCATTCACAAAGACCAACAGGCGCGACGGATCGTTGATGGGCAGCTGAGAGTTGTCGTGGATCAGGACTTCCTGAAAGGCATCTGCGGCTACGTACCCACCATCGGTCATATCGATGCCGTCGGCCAGCACGCGGATCGTTGGCGGCTCGGCATCCTCGCGGATCGTGAGGATGGTGGACCGCAGGTCGTTGAACGCATACATACCTCGCTCCTGGCCCTGCGGATTGACGTGGGCGCTGATCTCGGCGATCGGTGCTCCGCCGGCCGAGGACATCGTAACCGCAAGCTGACGCTCTTCATCGGGCGTCATGGCTTCAAGAGCGTGGTTGATCTCTACGGCGGGAACGCCATTCTGGTCTGGCAGGACCACGCGGAGACTGGTAGGCTGCGACGGTCGGTCGTGTCGGGCATGACGAACGGTCAGTCGTACCAGCACCGAATCGCCTCGAAGCACGTCGTCAACACCCAATCCAATACCATCCGGCTCGATCAGCCACTCATCCGCTTCTGTGTACGAAGCCGACAAGCCCCTTACCCATGACTCCGCTTCGACGGTACGTTGTAGCTGGTGGCGGACCTGCACGAACAGCGGTTGATCAATGCCCGGCTCCGGCCTCCAGGTGAACCCCGTGGACAGATCTGCGACCACGACTTCTTCTCCGGTGGCTGTGCGGCCAACGAGCGCGGAGACCACACCCTGTTCTGAACGATCCACGGACACACGATCCCATGCCAGGGCAGGACCGATCCACGGGCTGTTCACGGTTCCGGCTTCGGCATAGAATGGTAGAGGCTGGCTCACGGTCACCATCGAGTCTGGTGCGCCCTTCCAGGCTTCGACAGCGGTGCCGGGCGCAAGACCCCGACGGCCGATCATGGCCCAGGAAGAGGATGGTGCAAGCGAGTCGGCAAAACCGGAACCGAAGTCCTTGAGAAGGGTTCGAAACGCTGCGAATGTGGTGTCTCGTTCGAAGCCCGTGAACGACTCGAAGCACACGGCCATGCCCACCCATTCCCCGTCGGCCACAGAGTCTTGGAGAAACCTGATCAGATCCCGCGAGAAGCCGTTATGACCGGCTTCGGGCGGCAGTGGGTCCCAATAGGTGTCATAGCGGCGGATCGCCCTCGGGATGGTGTCGGTATCGGTGAGCACGATCACGTTCACGCCGCGGTAGAACGGGTTCTCCACGTACATCACGTCACCGATTCGCATCTGCAGGATCGGCTCTACCAGACCAGCAGTGGGAATCCCGCTGGATCGCAGGAAGACCTCTCGCTCGATGCTGGCAAGGCCCCACTGTGCCGTGTTGGTGTCCAGGTGAACTTGGTCCGGAGTGTCCGTTCGATGCCGAAGGGCGGAGACCTGTACGCGTTCGCCAATCGTGGGTGTTGTTGCAGCGATCGTTGTTGGAAGAACCAGTGCTGCAGCGTCCTGCTGGGTCTGCGGATCGGTGGCTCGCACCACGATCACGGCTTCGCCCTCGGTCATGGGCGCGCTGCCAAGGTCAACGGTCCAGTCGACCACCGAACCACGTCGACGCACCTGGTCGGCTGTCGACGTCAGGACCACCCCACCCTGCTGTTCGATCGTGAACGACAGCTGCATGGTCTTCTCGGGCGTGCTCAGCGGATCGAGCACGCGGATGAACGGCTGCTGTCGGTCCAGGCTTCCATAGGCAAGGGGCTCGATCGGGAGCACACTGCGTGGCAGCACGTTGAGCGACAGACTGATGACGTTGTTCTCTACCCGGTCGCCAAGGATCCGGAACGGGTCTACGAGGATCGTCAGACGGTGCTCACCGGCCATGTCCAGGATCGGCAGGTCCAGTTCGGCCACCTCGTCCAGGCACAGGCCGTACGACATGGTGGTGCGCACGGTATCGGTTAGGCCGTCATACGTACGGATCACCCAGACCTCGTACGGGTCCGGAGTACCGGTTCCGGCGCTGCCAACCTGAACGCGCACGTGCACCAGCTCGGCATCGTCGGTGATCTGATCGGAGCCGGTGCTGGAGGCAAAGCTGACACGCGAGCGATCGATGTAGGCTTCCGGTATGGTATCCAGACGGATCGTCATCAAGGGATCGCCCAGGATGCAGTACTGCATGGCCGTATTGATGCCGTTCTGGTCATTCGACACGGCGAACGGCAGCTTGGCAGCATACACCAGGTCTCCCAGGCTACGGATCCCTGTGCCTCGCAGGATCTCGTGGATCCGGAAGTGCAGCAGGTCGATCGTGATCGTATAAGCCCATCCGGTGCCGCCCACCGCGGCCGCAAAACCCACGTTGGGAGTGGTCAGGTACTCGGAGTTCTTGCACGGCACGCTGGGATTGGAGAACGCCCCGGTCTGACACGCATACGTGGCCAGCACGCCGTAACGTCCGGTATTGTTCAGCTCGCTGGGCTCCCAACCGCGGATGTCGAACTGATCTGTGGACCCGTGGCCGATGTAGTTCATCCACTGCACGCCACGGTCGATGGTCTGCTTGATCTCGTAGCCGGGATTGGTCACGCCTTCGTAGCGACACAGAGTTGTGCTGTCCAGACACAACGGCGGATCGTGAAAAGTGATGCCGGTCTGAAAAGGATCCTCGAACATGTTCTGGTAGATCTCGCAGAGGCCTTCACCTTCCGTGCCGCCGCCCACGAACATCCATCGGCGCATCCAGGACTGGAAGGACGTTGTGTCCATGGCAATGATCTTGTCAACCGCCGCTTGTCCTTCTGCAGCCGTGAGTGCCGGCAACCGACCCACCATCAGCTCCGGTACGGCAGCATCCTTGGGATCATCCAGCAAGCCAAAGAAATGATCGCTGGATGGACGTCCGTAGGTAGGTACCTGGTCCGGACGCCGCGAGCCGGAGTTCCCTTGCTTGATCACCAGACGTGGATCCCAACTGGCATTCCCGAACAGGATCAGCGTGTGCGGTCGGGGAAAGGGGGCTTGCCGGGTGTACCGCTCCAGGAACTGCCGCACGGCTTCATCCGAGCGATGTCCGGCACCGAATTCGTCGAGTACGGCATCCACGTCCACCACCGTCACGCTCACCGCGTTGTGCGCTCGGCGATGCGCTGCCAGACGCTCGGCTTGGACACGGTGTGTGCGGTGCGTGATGATGATCACATCGGTCTGTTCGATGGTGCCCAACAGGTTCTGCAGATCGGCCGGACGGACACCAGCCAACTGTACGCCGCGCTGATCGGCCACCAGCAACAGGTTGTTGGCCTGGGGCGGCAGATCCGCTCGCAGCGTGTGCATCGCCCCTTGGTCTGTCTGTGCCCGCAAGGTTCCGCCCATAGCGGTCGCTGCGTCGCGTTCCCACGATGCAGAGCCGGCAGGGGCGCCCGGAACCAGAGCCGCCGTGTAGTAGCGTCCATTCAGCGACGCCGTCCCACCTCGATCGGCCCAGGCCGTGCGTACACGCGCAGGCGTGGTCACGCCGGGGTTGAACATGGCAAGGGGCCAGCCATTGGGCGTCTGCTGGATCAGGTCGACAACGGCTTGTTCGCCCTCTCCTAACCGCACTACCGCAATGCTGCCGGAGGGACGCAGTGCGACCACGGCCAGGTCGGTCAGCGAGTCCAACTCCACCTCGGAGTCGTTCAGGACGGCCGATGCCCGCCAGTGCCGGGAGGTCCATGACGTGGTGGTCCACTCGCGATCGACCGGCGTGAGTCCGGCGCGCACCACAGCCCCCTTCCCCACCGATGTCATCCAGCCGATCTCGGCGTGAACGGTATCGATCCAGACGCCGGTGGCCGAAGAGGCATTCGAGAACTGGATGGAGGTTCCGCCGGCGGCGTTTACGGCGCCGATCAGGCGTCCGCTATCGAGCACGGGCAGGACGTCGCCTTGGATCGTGACGTAGTCCACCAGCACCTGCGAAAAATATCCGGGCTTGGATCGCAGCGAATCGATCCCTGTGTTAAAGATCTTCAGACTGTGCAGGCCGGCGGGAAGGTCGGCATTGGAACGATCCAGAGCGATCGAGTAGCGGTTCCATCCATCGGTGACGCGAGACACCGGGTCGGAGCCATTCCATTGGAGGTCGACCCGCGTATCGGGCTTCATCGTGAGTACATCGGATGCGCCCACGTAGTGCAACGTGAGTTGTGTGGAGCCTGTTGCTGCCGGCGTGTAACGGGTCCGCCACGTCATGCGTTCGTAGGCATTGGCATTCAGGTCGTCCCAGTAGAAGCCTTCGAGGAAGACCAGGTCGGAATTGAAGTCCGAATTCACCACGTTGAAGGCATTGCCCAGGTGGTAGTATCCGGTATCGAGCTCGAAGCGCTGTTGTACCTGCAGAACGTCGGCAAGCGATCCACCGCCGCCTGACGCGAGGCGCAGGCGCTGGCGGTCTCCGCTGGAGCGTGTGGACAGGAAGTAGACCGCCACGGAGTCGTCCATGTCCAGCCAGGCCGTGTCGCCGTAGGCATGGCGTCCCTGGAACCAGATGTTGTCGGTACCATTCAATCGGCCGTCGCCATCGTCTTCGATGTAGATCGGCACCTCGCGTCCTTTGTAGAACAGCGCCACCTCGTTGGTGTTCACATCAGCGAAGCGACTGTTCACGAAGGTCACATCCGAGGCCGCGATCCGCGCCACCCCATCGCGAGACGTGGTCAGCTTCACGTAGGGGGCTTCCGGTTCGTACCAGGTTGGCTCATTCACCACAATGGGCTGAGGCACGGCTGGGCTGTTGGACACCTGCAGGTGTACTCGAAACCGATCGGCTACCTGGAGGCGTCCGTCGTGCCAGCGCCATGGACGGACCAGCACGCGGAGTCGGGGTGCTCCATAGTAGGTGCCGATCACCGTAGCCTCGGCTGATGGCACAAGATGTTGAAAGCGCTCGGAAGAGCCGGGTTGCTGTGGCAGGGCAACCCAGGCCTCAACCTCAAGTGATGCCGAGCCCCTTTCACCCGGACGCAGATCGTGGGTCCAGAGCAGGTCCATCACCGCCGCCATCGTGTCGGTCTGCATGGCTTCGGGGTGTCGCAGCTGATAGACGGGTCCGCGTACGGTCGTATGCACGGTCGCTGTCGATGCCAGTCCCGATCGCACGAACGTGGTATCCGGCGCAGCATGGGCGGCCGTGCCGACGGCGATCGACAGTGCGATCGCAAGGGTACGATGGATCGTGAGGTTCACGTCTGTGCTACAAAAAACGCCGTGACACGGTTCCGTATCACGGCGTTACGACGCATTTCGTTTACGATCGTTACTGCTTGCGCTCGGGGAAGGCCGACTGCATGGCAATGATGATCTTTTCGGCCACTTTGTCGGACACGACGCGCTTGACGTTCTCATCCGATGCCAGGGCATCCTGAATGGCGGCTTCGACCTTCTGCTTGATCAGCTCGGAGGTCTCGCCCACCAGCGCGTCCGTGAGTTGGTGCATGTCTTCCGACACGTCCTTCATGGTCTCGAGCTGGTTCTTGTTCGCGTCTTCCATCTTCTTCAGCATCTTGTCCATCCGCTCTTCTTCTTCGGTGTAGAGCAGCACAAAGGCCAGCAGGGCCAGCAGCATACCCTCCAACGAGATAGCAGCAAGGATGAGCGACGGGCGCGTTGGCGGAATGAACTTCAGACCGCGCACACCGATGATCACGATCAGGATAGCGGCACCGCCGTAGGCCAGACCGGTTACGTTGTTCGAATACTTTTCGGTGAAGTGGTGCGACATGTACAGCCGCAGGCCTTTGAAGAACTGCAGGCGGTTGTGGCTCCAGATGATACCATTCTTACAGTCCACGATCTCCTTGACCACGAAGTCCGAGAAGAACTCCTGGATGCGCGGCAGCAGTACTTCCTCACGGAAGTCTACCAGGTCTACGTCCGGTGTGAACACCTCTTCGTAACGGATCAGACGGCGGCCATGGGCGTTGGCGGTCTCTTCGTCCTCGCCGGCTGTGCGGTCCCAGACGAACTTGAAGGCCGACCGTACCTGGTGCGGTTCCAGTTTGCGCAACTCGCCGTCCGGCATGGTGAGGAGATCCACGATCTCGTCGGCAAATCCGGTCTGCAGGCGGATCTTGGCCTTGGTGTGGCCGATCTCGCGCTCCACCTTCTGGGCCATGTAGCCGATGCTCGTAGGCATGAAGAAGGTCAGCACAAGCGAGAGAGCCAAGCCAACCACGATACCGATGATCGAAAAGCCGATCGCCGGTTCAAGGATGATCGCGGCCTCGCCCAAGCCCCCTTCACCAGAGGCTTTCACCACCCATTCGGCAGCACCCTTGGTGTAGCCATCTACCCGTTCGGACCGAGCGCGGTTGGAGAAGTCGAAAATGTAATCGGTCTTGATGTACTGCTTCAGTTCCGTTTCGCCCGGCAACTGCTGTGTGAACTTGTCGGTCGACACAGCAAAAACGTCCGGCGCGATCTCTGTAAACCGTTCGGCCAAACGCTCGTCGTGTGGTTTGAACAGGGCCATCACAGCGCCCTGCACCAGCCGAGGTACCACGAACTGGTACACCCCGAATGAGAAGACGACCACAAGTGCCAGGAACAGCAGGTAATGCTGCATTCCCGCCTTGTGATGGTTCTTGTTCGCGTTTCCTGTCATCGCGACTCCTATCCCCAGATGTGTGAAATCCTTATGCTGCTACTTGCTTACGCACTCAATTTCCGAATATACCAAAAATCACTGCCCAAGCACAGGGTGGGGCGCCTACGGTCGTCTACTCACCGGCCGACTCCTGCCTTCGTGGTAGTTTTGTAGGCATTGCCCGCAGTAACCCTCGAATTTCGGAAAGGATACCCATGTCCGGCCAATCGTACTCCCCGCGTTTTGAAGTTGTTCCCGACCAGGCGCTTTCGTCGTTGCGCGAGCACCTGCTGGTGGACGGATTCGACCTGGTGGTGGATCTGGATCGCAGCCATGGGTCGTGGTTCGTGGATGCTCGATCGGGCAAGGAGTATCTGGACTTCTTTTCCTGCATTGCGTCCATGCCCATCGGACTGAATCACCCCAAGATGACCGACCCGGCCTTCCTGCAGTATCTGGGGTCGCGTGCGCTGAACAAGCTCTCCAATTCCGATATCTACTGTCCGGAGATCGCCACGTTCGTCAAGACGTTCTTCGAGATCGCCGTACCGGATCATTTCCGGTATGCCTTCTTTATTGAAGGGGGCGCTCTGGCGGTAGAAAATGCTCTGAAAACGGCGATGGATTGGAAGGTGCGCAAGAATTTCGCGCGCGGCTACCGGCGCGAGCATGGTACCAAGGTGATCCATTTCGACGGGGCCTTTCATGGCCGTTCGGGTTATACGATGTCCCTGACCAACACGGACCCGACCAAGACGGCTCTGTTCCCGAAGTTCGACTGGCCGCGCGTGTCTACGCCGTCGCTCACCTTTCCGCTGACCGATGAACACCTGGCAGCCACCAAAGCGGCCGAGGAGATGTGCCTGCGGCAGATCGAGCAAGCGTTTGCCGACGATCCGCACGGCATTTGCGCCGTGATCCTGGAGCCGATCCAGGGTGAAGGGGGCGACCGCCACTTTCGTCCGGAGTTTCTGGCTTCCCTGCGCCGCGCCTGTGATGAGCACGAGGCCCTGCTGATCTTCGACGAGGTGCAGACCGGCTTTGGGATGACCGGACACTGGTGGGCTCATGAGGGACTCGGCGTCCAACCAGACATTATGACCTTTGGCAAGAAGATGCAGGTCTGCGGGATCCTGGTGGGACCACGCGTAGATGATGTGCCGGAGAATGTGTTTCATACCGCTTCACGGATCAACTCTACCTGGGGTGGCGCATTGATCGATATGGTGCGCGTGACCAAGTATCTGGAGATCGTCGACGAAGAGCACCTGGTCGACAATGCCCGGGTCATGGGGCAGCGGATCGATGACCATATGCATCGCCTTGCCGCAGAGCTTCCTTCAGGAGCGGTCACGAACGTCCGCGGGATGGGACTCTTCCGAGCATTCGACGTTCCGGATACAAAAACGCGGACGGCCTTCCTGCACGCAGCCTACGACAATGGCCTGCTGATGGTGGGCTCGGGTCAGCGTTCCGTCCGATTCCGCCCACCGCTCAACATCTCGGCCGCAGAGGTGGATGCCGGCATCGACATCATCATGGCGTCGCTGAAGAAAGTACTGTAGCAGCATCCGCAACGATGCGCTCCACCGTGGCCTGCAGGTCCGAACCGGCAATGCGAGCTCCGGCAGCGTACACGTGTCCACCGCCACCATAGGACGCGGCCAGGTTGCGGATAAAGACGTTGCCTTTTGAGCGGAAGGAGCACTTGATCTGGTCCGGCAGCTGCACGCAGAGCACGCCCATCTGCACACCGGCAATGCTCAGGGTGTGGTGGACGAACCCTTCAGTGTCGTCTACGATCGTCCCGGTGCGAGCCAGATCGTCCAGCGAAACGGTCATCACACACAGCCGCCCGTCATGCTCCAGCCGCAGGCTCTGCAGCGCTGCCCCCAGGAGTCGCTCCCTGGCAAAGGCATTCGTGTTCATGATCCGCTCGTAGGCGGCCACAGGGTCAGCCCCCTGCCGTACCAATCGGGCTGCCTGGTCAAAGACGTGCGACGTCGTACGAGGGAACCGGAACGACCCGGTGTCGGTCATGAGGCCGCAATACAGGCACATGGCCGCCTCGGCACTCAGATGTACGTCTTCGTAGAGTTCGGCGATCATGCTGCAGACGGCGGGTGCCTCGGTTTCGATCCAGGCCACGGCCGCAAAGTTTTCGGGATGCGTATGATGATCGATGTTGACCACCGTGGCGTGGACCGTCCGGATGGCTTCGCCAAGCGAGCCCAGCCGACCCAGCGTGTTCAGATCGGCCACCACAACCGTGTCGGCCGCCTGCAGCACTTGCAGGTCGGTCTCGGATCCGGTCCACACCGTACACTGGTCTGCCCCCGGCATCCACTGCAGATTGGAGGGGGCTGGGGTGGGCAGGACCACGGTTACGCGCCTCCCCTGCTGTTGCAGGATCAGGCGCAAAGCCAGGACGCTTCCCATGGCATCGCCGTCCGGGTTCTGGTGCGTGGTGATCACAACGGATCGGGCGGTGTTGAGCGCTGCGCGCGTCTTCGATCGGGCTTCGTTCATCATCAGCAAATATATTCGTGGTCATGACAGTGCATCGACATCGCGATCAGTGGACCTGGAAACGCTTCGGCGTCTACCTTGCCATGCTTGTCACGGCCATCGTGATCCTGGCCGTACTGCTGGATCAGGTGGTCTTGCCCATGATCGTATCGTCTACCCGAACCATCATCGTTCCCAACATGGTCGGCCTCTCTGAAGACGACGCCCGCAAGCGCCTAACGGATCTGGGACTGGTGGTGATGGATCCGCACGAGCAGGTTTCGGAAACGCATGCCGAAGGCACGGTGATCCAGCAGAGTCCGTACTCCGGGGCCACGGTCAAGGAAGGACGCCGCATCTACCTGACCGTGAGTGCCGGAAAGGAAACCGTGCTGATGCCGGATGTACGGCGGATGTCGCTTCGCGAAGCTCGTTTGAACCTGATGCGGCTGGGACTTGCCGTGGGGAACCTAGCGCAGGTACCAAGTGATTCGGTGGCTCCGGATCGCGTGGTCGATCAGTCTCGCGCGCCCGGAGACCGTGTGCCTGCTGGTTCCAGGATCGACCTGGCCATTTCCCAAGGGCCATCCGGTGTACGGGTCCCGGATCTGCTGGGCTATTCCCTGACCGATGCCAATACCATCCTGACGGATATAGGGCTTGTGGTGGGCAAGATCGAGCGGATCGCCTCGGGTGCCATGGAGCCCAACACCGTTCTGGCTACCGTCCCCCCGGCGGATTCGCTGGTACCTCCGGGTTCTGCCATCGGCTTGAGAGTCACGAAATAAGGGCTCCGACAGGACTCGTCAAGCGTCGAGATCACGTATTAACACCCACACGTAACCATCGCGTTCTTCAACGAGATAGGTCTTCAGATCGGCACCGCTGCCGACATTCTTGCCCGTGCGGAGGTCGAAGCACCAGAAGTGGACGGGACAGGTGACGGTGCCCTGCTGCACGTGGCCGTCGTAGATCAGGGCCTCGCGTTTGTGCGGGCATACGTTGCTCACGGCCACGATGGCTTCGTCCACACGGAACAGGGCAACGTCGTGTTCAAAATCGAGCTCGAAGTGTATGCCGCGACGCGAAACAACCTCGGCACTGCGACACAGCCGTACCCACGTTCCGCTGTCTGCCTCTCGCCGGGGCCGGTCACTCAGCATAGGACGTGATCACGATCTCTTCGCCCAACTGTGCCCCTCGGGGTCCGGCCACGACTCGTGCGGCCTGACGTAGGGCATCATGTTCAAAGACCACCGTCCATCCCTCATCGATCATGCGGGGATGCAGCTCTTGCTTCTCGGCAATGGTCACCAGCGGCTGATTGTCGTAAGCCATGCCATACGGCAGCGGCACATGCGCACCCGTCGGCATCAGGTCTGCCGGATAGAACAGGTGCGAGCCCCCTTCCGAGATCAGCACCCCCTGCATGAACGGCGTGTGGCCATGCAAGGGCAGCAGCTCGATGCCCGGGAACAACGTCCCCGGTCCGTCGATCAGGTCCAGCAAGCCATGTTCGGCAAGGGGCTCGTACATCTCGGGGATGAACGAGGCGCGGTCCTTCACGGAAGGTTGGCGGGCCCAGACCAAATGGTCGCGCTGGACATAGTGGCGGGCATTGGGAAACCGTGGCAACAGGTCGCCGGTGGCGGAGCGGACCACGGCGCCGCCAACATGGTCGAAATGCAGATGCGTCAGGATCACGTCTGTGATGTCGGTCTGAGCAACACCCAGCGCCTGCAGGGAACCGTCGATGGTGTATCGTGAAAAGTCGATCCCGTAGATCTCCTGCTCCTTTTCACTCATCAAGGGGCTGTTGCCGGTATCGACCAGGATCGTTCGTTCGGCCGACCGTATCAGAAGTGCCTTGGCCGCCATCGGGATGCGGTTCTTGTCGTCGGCCGGCGCATAGGCTCGTTGCCACAGCGTCTTGGGCACCACGCCGAACATCGCCCCGCCATCCAGGCCGAAGCGACAGGTTTCTACAAGGTCGATACGATAGGAGCCGATCTCAATCATCGAAGACAAACACGGGTTCGTGGTAGTAACGGACTTTTTTCGACAGGATGCGTTCGCTGAGCCAGGTACGCAACCAGGCGTTCTCGGCGATCTCGTCTTCGGGACTGGCCAGGCGCTCCAACGGGATGTTCACGTTCAGGGCCCTGCCCGGGATCAGGTGCCGTGTGATGCCGGCCGGCAGGAGGTCTCCGCTGGCAGCAACGCCCAGGATCTCTTCCGGCGTGAAGGTGGGGAACATCACCACGCACGGACACGTGGCGTCGTTCTGCACGATCTCGACCAGATTGTCGTGCACGATCCGGTAGATCTCCCCTGCCCCGCCGTACGTAGCCACCAGTCCACGCAGGATGCTGGAGGCGGACGTGGATTCGTGGGCGGCGTCGGAGACGGACCACGGACGCTCCGTATCCAGGACCAGCATCGTAGCCATCCCGTCGCGATGCACCAGCGCTGCCGTGGCCCGGCGTTCGGCCAGAGCCGTGCGGGCTTCTTCGACGGTGACCGTATGAGCCAGCGTAGAGTGTTCCATCACGTAGGCAAAGGCCGCCTTGGAGGCCTGGTCGGGCAGGACGTGGTACCAGGCCTGCAGGTCGATCTCGCCGCTGGCGTAGGGTACGCTCTGCACCAGGATGTATCGCATGCCCATGTGCTTCAGGGCCGTGGTACGTGTAGCGCCGTCCAGCACGGCATACCGGCCGTCGGCCGTGCGTGCCACGATCGGCGGATTCCGCAGCTGGCCAGCCCCCTGCAGAGCATCCCTCAGGCGTGCTACCCGGCGCTCGTCGGTCTGCTCGTGCAGCAGCACGTCGGCGGCAGGCACGATCTTCAGACGCAGGTCTCGGGGTTCGATCGAATCATTCATTCCTGCAAATCTACGTTGGACCGCTTTTGTATCTTTGTGGCTTCGTGCACGCCAGTGCACCAGCATACAGAGGAATCTTTCACACGATTGTATCCGGAGTTCTGACGCCCATGGGTGCCATAACCAAGATTCGACAGCTAAGCCCGTATTTCCTGGCCGTGATCGCCGTACTGTTCATCGCCTTCATGGTGATCCAGGATTCGAGCTGTACCAACATTCGCGACGCCGCCCGCTCTGCGGAGAACACGGTGATCGGCGAGGTGAACGGCACCTCGATCACCATGGCCGAGTATGAGCGCCGAGTGCGAGACGCGATCGAGCGCCAGCGCCAGTCCAACCCGGAGCAGCAGGTGGACGACGAGACCGTGCGCCAGCAGGTCTTCGACCAGATGGTCGAAGAGATCCTGCGCAAGCAGGCCGCCGAGGAAATGGGCCTGATGGTAACGGAGCAGGAACTGATCGACGTGATGTTGATCAACCCGCCGGCGGAACTGCAGTTCTTCAAGGACTCTACGGGACGCTTCCAGCGCGAGCTGTATCAGGACCTGGTGACCAACCCCGACAAGCTCGTGGAGATGCTGACCGCTCAGGGGGCTCCGGTGGAGGAAGCCGAAAAGCAGCGCAACGAATGGAAAAAGACCCTGTTCGAGATCGAAGACTATCTGCGCACGCAGAAGCTTGAAGAAGCCCTGCGTACCGCCGTGGGCGCCGCGGCTTCGGTTCCGTCGCTGGAGCAGGCTCGTACCGAGTACGCCACCCAGAACAGCCTGGCCGATATTCGCTATGTGGCCATTCCAGCCGATCTGATCGGCGATGATGCCGCCAAGCCCACGGACGACGAGCTGAAAGCCTACTACGAAAAGAACAAGCAGTACTACGAGCAGAAGCCGGCGCGCAAGATGAAGTACGTGATCCTGCGCCAGCAGCCGAGCGACAAGGACTCGGCCCGCGCTGCCCGCCGCTCGCAGAAGTTCATGGAAACACTGGCTACCCTGCAGACACCCGAAGAGAAGAATGCCGCCTTTGAAACGGAAATGAAGTCCAGTGGTGGCATGACCAACGATTTCCAGCCCGCCAATGCCGTGGACGGCATGATGATCACCGTGCTGCAGAGCATGCAGAACGGCGAAGTGTTCGGCCCCCTCACGCTGCCCGACGGTATCAAGTATGTGCGTCTGGACGAAAAGCGCGACGGTGCTTCTCCGGTGGTACGCGCCAGCCACATCCTGATCGAGTTCGGCGACGATAAAGAAAAGGCCAAGCAGGAAGCCATTGCCATCATGAACCGCGCCAAGCGTGGCGAAGACTTTGCCGCACTTGCACAGCAGTACTCCAAGGATCCGGGATCGGGCGCCCAGGGTGGCGACCTGAACTACTTCGGTGCCGGACGCATGGTGAAGCCGTTCGAGGATGCCGCTTTTGGTGCCTCTGTCGGCGAGATCGTAGGCCCGGTGGAAACCCAGTTCGGATGGCACATCATCAAGGTCACCGATCGTCAGACCACCGAATTCAAGTATTCGGAGATCACCTTCAAGCCGGTGATGTCCACGGCCACCAAGCAGCTGATCCTGAAGAAAGGTGCCGAGATCGAGGAAGCGCTTCTGGCTGGCCAGCCCTTCGATTCGGTTGCCAAGCAGCAGAATCTGAGCGTGATGACGTCGCCCTTCTTCAACCGCACCACGCCGGTGCTGGGCCAGGCCTCGATCACGGCCTGGGCCTTTGAACATGGACAAGGTGACGTGATCCGACGCGACCTGCCGAACTACGGCCTGTTCGTGGCACAGATCGTGGAGACGCGCGAGTTCGGCATCAAGCCGTTCGATGATGTGAAGGACGACATTGCCCGCATCGTTTCCCAGCGCAAGAAACTGGACAAGCTCAAGGCCAAGGCCGAGTCTGTTGCCGCCGCCTGCAAGTCTGCCGGTGCCCTCGAAGGGGTTGCCTCGGTAGATTCTACGCTGGAGATCCGTCAGATGACGGGCTGCCGCAACAACGGTCAGCTCCAGGGCTTCGGTGGTGAATACGTGGTCACCAATGCTGCCTTTACCCAGCCGATGAACACGGTCAGCAGCGCCATTCGCGGCGATCAG
>JANJTN010000084.1 GCA_024711065.1 bacterium | reverse complement strand
TTCAATGCCTGAGTCGGCCAGCCAGCGCGTGATGCCCCGATAATGTTGTTCGGCCAGGATCTCCGTGGGGGCCATGATCACGGTCTGGAAGCCGTTGTCGACCACGTTGAGCATGCAGAGCAGCGCTACGATCGTCTTGCCGGAGCCAACGTCGCCCTGCAGCAGACGGTTCATCGGGATCCCGTCGGTCATATCGTGCATGATCTCGTGGATCACCCGCTTCTGGGCGTTGGTCAGTTCAAAGGGTAGTCGGTCCACCAGGGCGCGGGCCTGTGGACTCTTGGCGTCCATCTTTAGTCCGCGTTCCGGCGACTTCCGTGAGCGGTTGCGCGTGGCCAGGAACAGCTGGAATTCGAAAAGCTCCTCAAACTTCATGCGGCGGCGAGCCATCTCGACGGCCTGCATGGACGTTGGGAAGTGCAACTCCCGAAAGGCGGTCTGGCGATCCATCAGACCATGACGTTTGAGCAGCGACGAGGGCAGGATCTCGTGCACTTCAGACAGCGCTTCGTCGATCACCTGCTCCACCAGCGAACGCATCAAGCGCATGGTGATGCCGGCGTTGCGCAGTCCCTGGGTCATCGGATACTTTGGCAGTACCCCACCGCCCTCGAACGAGGCGATCTCTTCGGCGTCGATCCGTTCGAGTTCCGGATGACTGAAAGTGAGCTGATTCCAACGAGAGTCGTACTCGGGCAGGCCGCTGACCACGAAGGTCGCACCCGGCTGAAGGACCTTCTTGAAGTAGCCGATGGCATTCCAGAACACCAGGCGCGCCGATTTCGGAGAACCGTCGGCCACCGTAGCTGTGAGCATGGAACGTCCCCTCCCCACGGTCTTCTCGGCCACATCGACCACCGTGGCGATCAGGGAAATTTCTCCGGTAACATGTTCCGGGGTTGGAGCGTCAGGCTTCCAGATGGACGGGGTGCGGATCCTATCAAACAGTGCAGTGATTGTCGGTACCGCACTTCGCTCCACATACCCACGTGGCACCCGGCGAAGAACATCGCCGGGTGTCACAATATCTTCTTTGGCTAATGCCTCGGCACGTTTCGGACCGATGCCTTTGACGTACTGCAACGGCAGTGTACGTTTCGGCGATGGCGTGGTCCGTTCGTCGGGCATCAGGCAGTGCTTACTTGGCCTCGGCCTTCATGACTTCGACCCCGGAAGCATCGAACATCTTGATGCCGTCTTCGCCCAGGTCGATACGGGCCACTTCGCTCAGAGCTTTCAGGAAGAGATCTTCGGTCTTCATGTCCGGACAGGCCTTCTTCGTAGCCGCCACCGGTCCGATCTCCACACCGAACTCATCCATCGTGTACGATCCCGAATAGGAATTGCAGCCGGTGGTGCCAGCCACCTGCATCTTCGTGGTGTCGAACACCATGGTCGGACGCATCTCTGAGCTCAGGTCCTCGAGCGACGTAGCGCCGATCTGCACCACCTCCCATGGGTTCATGTTCAATGTCCGCACCACCGGTGCCGACGATCCACAACCGGCGAGAAGCAGCACAAGGGCCAATCCAGCGACAACCTTCATCGTATCCTCCAAGTAAAACAGTGGTGACTCCGTTATGCGCGCGGCTCGACAACGGTCATCCAACCGTGCCGATCCTCCACCCGCCCGAAACGGATATCGTTCAACATCTTCTTCAACGTGAACATCGCGCAGCCGTCGTGCACCGTGAGCGGCACATCCTGTCCGTCGATGCCGATCACGCCGATCGGCGCTACGATCGCGGCCGTGCCAACGCCGAACGCCTCGGTGACCCGTCCGGCAGGGATCCCCTCCTTGAGCTCCAACACCGAAACGGATCGCTCTTCCACCGGCAGTCCGGCCTCGCGCGCCAACGTCAGGATCGAGTCGCGCGTAACGCCATCCAGGATCGTATCACTCAGCGGCGGGGTTACCAGCACACCGTCGATCATGAACATCACGTTCATTGCGCCCGACTCTTCAATGGTCGTATGCGTGAGCGCATCGGTCCACAGGATCTGGTCAAAGCCTTCTTCGCGTGCCTGCGCGGTGGCATACATCGCCCCGCCGTAATTGCCGGCACACTTGGTGGCACCCGTGCCGCCTGGTGCGGCGCGGACGTAGGATCGCTCGACCTTGACGCGAAGGGGCTTGGGAAAGTTCGGACGGAACGGAGCCGTGAGCACCATGAACAGAAACTCGTCGGCCGGTTTCAAGCCAACGCGCTCTTCCGTGGCAAAGACATACGGACGGAGATACAAGGTGCTGTCGGGTCCCTCGGGAACCCAGCCCCGATCCACATCGACCAACGTTTGCAACGCGCTTCGGAACAACTCCAACGGCACTTCCGGCATCCACATGCGCTTCAGCGATCGGTTGAACCGCTCACCGTGACGGTCCAGACGGAAGATCGCGATCCGATCGTCCTCGTACCGATACGCCTTCATGCCTTCGAACACACTCTGGGCATACTGCATACCAAGAGCAAAGGGACTCATCGGGATCGGACGATACCCCTGGATCCGCGCCTTACGCCACTCGTTGTGGGCGTACTCGGCCAGGAACATGTGATCGCTCGGCACGTTGCTCAGGGCGCCGGAGCGCACAGCAGCTTCGTCGAGGCGGGGGGCGATAGCGGGATCGACAGGAATGTTCATCTCACAAACTTACGGCGGGTGATCGGGTTATCGCCGTCGGCGCCAGCGTTCAATACGGTCCGAGTATTCCACATGGATACCCGGTTCGGCCAACGCCAGTTGCGCTGCCGTGGCCTCGCTGACCCAGGGCAGTAGAAAGTCGACCACCGAGCCCCCTTCATGCTTCATCCCTTCGGCCCACGACTCGAACATACGCGCCAGCTGCAGCGTCTTGCCGGCCGGATCGAACAACACGTACTGCTCGCTGCGGCAGAGCTTGCGAACCTGTTCCCGCAGCTCCCGTCGCACCGTGGCCGCATAGCACGCATGGGCCGGGAAGGGGGCTTCGGCGCTGCTGCCGGTAGCCAGGAACGCACGGGCGCGGACGGTACCGGCGATCTGCACGATCCGCTCCCCCATCGACGCCAGGGTCCACGCCTCACCGGCGATCTGGAACGTGTCTCGGTACCGGAACAGAGAGTCCCACCGCGTACTGCGATATCCTACCCGACGATCCATCACCTCCATCAGGCAGGCCAGGTAGGCATTCACCCAGAAGGCTGTTTGCGACTCCGGCAGGTACCGTTGCGGCTGCGCACCTGCCAATGCTGCCCGGTATGTGCGGTAGCACTCACTCTGCACACCTCGTGTATCGATCTTGCCAAAGCGCTTCGATGCACGCCACAACGAATCGAACCGGCCATGATCGATCACATCCACCATCGGGTCCACACCCGTGATCGGCGCCGCCCTCTGTCCGGCAGCATGCGGCACCAACGCCACCAGAAACACGACCACCATGATGCACATCATCACTACAACCTCCACTCGAATCGAATTCTTGACACCAGCCGCTCACAGCCAACAACTCACAGCCAACAGTTCACAGCCAACAGCTCACAGCCAACAGCTAACCGCTATCTTCGTGCATTCACCCTGGGGAAATGTGACATGCACGTGATCACGAGCGTGGCAGAGATGCAGCAGATCGCCGAGACGGCTCGGCAGCAAGGGCGTTCCGTGGGCTGCGTGCCCACCATGGGTTCGCTGCACAACGGCCACGGGTCCTTGATCGCGGCTTCGGCGGAACGCCATGCGCTCACGGTGACCTCGGTCTTCGTGAACCCCACGCAGTTTGGACCGCATGAAGATTATGATGCCTATCCGCGGGACCTCGATGGCGACATCGCTACGATCCGTGCTCATGGTGGCACGCATGTCTTCGCCCCTTCCGTCGCCGAAATGTATCCCGAGGGCTTCACCACATCGATCAGAGTGGGTGGTGTTACCGAAGTTCTGGAAGGGGCTCGTCGTCCCGGTCACTTCGACGGTGTAGCCACCGTGGTGTGCAAACTCCTCGAGGCCATGCGGCCGACCGAGGCCTTCTTTGGACAGAAGGATTATCAGCAGACGCTGGTGGTCAAGCGCATGGTGCGCGACCTGTTCCTGCCCGTGAAGATCACCGTGATGCCAACTGTCCGCGAAGACGACGGCCTGGCGATGAGCTCACGGAACGTCTACCTGTCCGCCGATCAGCGCAACAAGGCAACCACGATCTACCGCGCATTGCTCGCCGCGCAGGACCTGCTGTCCGAGACGGAAGACACGATCTCCCGTCAAGCGATAGAGCATGCCATGACCCTCGTGATCAGTCACGTTCCAGAGTTCGAGATCGACTATGCGGTGGCGGTAGACGCCGACACCCTTCAGGAACAAGAGGCGTACGCCACGGGCGACCGTGTGGCGTTGCTGATCGCCGCCAAGCTGGGTACCACACGGCTGATCGACAACCTGGTCGTTACAGTGTGATCCGGTACGGCAGCCACTGCTGCATCCACTGGGCGTGGCGGCGGTGGTAGAAGTCTCGCGCCAGCTGGTTCCAGTCCAGCACCTGCCATTCCATCCGGCCACAGCCGCGCTCGCGCGCCAGCTGTAAGACATGGTCGAACAAGGCACTGCCCACACCATGCTCGCGGTGCTCCTCCAGCACAAAGAGGTCTTCCAGGTACATGGTAGGCTTGGCCAGGAAGCTGGAATAGGTCTCGAACCAGATGGCGTAGCCTACCGGGACGCCATTGGCATAGCCGATCAGGGCATGGAATCGCGGACGCGACGCAAAGGCGTCACTCCGTAGCCGCTCAACGGCGTCGGCATCCGGACGCTCCAGCTCTTCATAGTCGGCCAGGGCGTTCAGCAGGTCGATGAAGACCCGGAATCGATCCTCGGTCAAGGGGCTGATCTCGATCGTCATCGTGGACTCCTACCGGATCAGGAATCAAAGGCTCGATCGAGGAAGGCCAGGAACGCTGCTTCGTCACGCGTGAACGCCGACTGCGCCACATAGCTGCCATCAGGCTTCAGGATCACATACAGCGGATTGGCCACGGTGCCGTATTCCCGCATGATGTTCTGGTTGGTGATATAAGGCTCTTCCTTGCGATCGGTAAAGAGCTGGACCAGCACCATTTCGTTGAAGCGGCTCTGCACGGATGCCCGCGGGAACATGTTCTTCTCCATTAGCCGACAGTTCGTGCAAGCAAACCCGGTGAAGTCGATAAAGATGGGCTTCCCGGTCTCCTTGGCTACTTTCTTGGCATCGTTCAGGTCCGTAAGCCATGCGCTGTGGTCCAGTCCCATAGATTTCTGGATCTTGGCTTCCATGCTGCCGCCTGTGGTGTTCGTTGTCGGCGCCGCGGAAGCCGAAGGGGATCCACTGATCAGCATCTCGTAGTTATCCGGTGGCAGCAACGCTTCGAGATCGGCGGCAAGGGGCTTGCCCATCATGCCATTCAAAAAGTAGAAACCCAGGGCGGCAAAGATCACGGCAAAGAAGGCACGCAGACCGCTCACCTTTTCGACCTTGGAATCCAACTTCATCTCGAACAGGCCCAGGATGTATAGCGTGATCAGGAAGACCACCCCGACCCAGATCGCCAGGAAGACTTCGCGGGGAAGAACGCCTATGCCCCAGACGAATTCCGCCGTGCTGAAGAACTTGACGGCGGCGGCGATCTCGAGGAAGCCCATCACCACCTTGAGGTTGTTCATCCAGCCCCCTGCCCGCGGCAGTGCTACCAGGAGCGACGGAAACAGCGCCAGGAAGAAGAACGGAATAGCGAAGGCTGTGGCAAACCCAAGGGTGCCAACGGCCGGATACAGAAAATCGCCGCCGGCTGCCGTCAGCAGCAGCGTGCCCACAAACGGCACGGTGCACGTGAACGACGTGAGCGAGAACACCAGCCCCATCAGCAGGACGGAGAAGACGCCCGTGCCCTGTGCCTTCTTGTTCAGCTTGTTCATGATGCCCGTGGGCACCTGGATCTCGAAGGCTCCAAAGAGGTTGAAGGCCAGTGCCACGAACAGCACACCGATCCCCAGGTTCAACCACGGGTTGGCGGCCAGGTCCTGGACGGAGGTCGCACCGAACAGCACCGAGAACACGATGCCGATCAGTGTAAAGGTGCTGATGATGCCAAGACCGTACACAAAGGCATCACGAATGGCTTTGGAGCGCTCCTTTTCGTTGCGCTTGGTAAAAAAGCTCACCGTGATGGGGATCATCGGGAACACACATGGCGTGAGCAGGGCCAGGAAGCCAATGCCCATGGCGTAGAAAAAGAAACTGAGAAGACCTTTCGACTTCTCAGTATCAAGTTCCGTCTGCGAGTCGGAAGGGGGCGGTGTTGCACCGGCCGCTGCTACCTGGGTCTTGTCGCCGGTAGGGGCCGCTCCTCCAGCTGTGGGCGGGGGTTCGGCGTCGGCAACCGATGTGGCGTCTGGTGCAGCGCCTTCGGCTGCGGCCAACACCTCCACGGTAAAATTCACGGTCTGCGCATCTGGCGGCAGGCAACTGGTGGTGTCGCACATTTGGTAGCCGACCTCGAAGCTGCCCTTGGTCTTGCCGGGCTTCAGCTTCTTGTCCAGCCGCACCGGCACCTTCCACTCCCAGGAACCCTCGAGTGTTTCGATATCGACCTCGAAGCCTTCATCGAATTCCACATGGGGCTTGGGCACCTTGATGGCTCCGTCCACCTTTCCGAGTGCCTTCGATGTGAGCTCGATGGTCGTTTCGATCGGGCCGAGACCGTATTCGTTCTCGATGTGCTTGGTGGAATAGGTATGCCAGTGCTTGTCCGTGCGGGCCTTGATCGTGACCCAGACCACGTCACCGGCAGCCCCCTTCACATCGTCGATCTTGAAGTGGATGTGCTGCTTGTCCTGTGGTGCCGGACGAAAGGCCGTAGCGGCCATCAGCATCAGCGCTGAGGCGCTGAGGAAGAAGAGCGTGCGAACGATAGACTGCTTCATGAAGGGGGCTGACGAGGTTGTACCTTGTAAACTTACGCCTACGGCGCGAACTTTGCCGTCTATGACAACCACCATCGACGCCATCCTGTCCCTGTCCAAGCGGAAGGGCTTTGTCTTTCAATCGTCCGAGATCTACGGCGGCCTGAACGGCTGCTGGGATTTTGGGCCCCTTGGCGTGGAGCTGCTGCGCAACATCAAGGAGAGCTGGTGGCGGTCCATGACCTACCGCACGGACGTGGTGGGCATCGATGCCTCCATCCTGATGCATCCACGCGTGTGGGAGGCCTCGGGGCACGTGCAGCAGTTCTCGGACCCGATGATCGACAACAAGACGTCGAAAGCCAGGTACCGGGCCGACAACCTGATCGAGGACCACATTCAGAAGCTGGCCAACAAGAACAAGACAGCCCAGGCCGCCGAGATCGCCGAGCAGCTGAGTAAGGCGGAGTCCAACGAGGACTTCTACAACATCATCGTGAACAACGAGATCAAGGACCCGGTCTCCGGCACGATGGACTGGACGGAGGTCCGCAACTTCAACCTGATGTTCGAGACCCATGTGGGTCCGGTAGCGTCGGCCGACGACAAGGTGTACCTGCGTCCGGAGACCGCCCAGGGCATCTTCGTGAACTTCAAGAACGTGATGGACTCGGCTCGAATGAAGCCGCCCTTCGGTATCGCCCAGATCGGCAAGAGCTTCCGTAACGAGATCAACACCAAGAATTTCCTGTTCCGCACCCGCGAGTTCGAGCAGATGGAGATGCAGTTCTTCATCCCGCCCGGCACCGAGGGCGAATGGTTCGAGTACTGGCGTCAGGAACGGTGGGAATGGTTCCGCCGCCTGGGGATCTCCGAGGAGCGGCTGCGCCGCAAGCCGCACGACAAGCTGGCCCACTATGCCGCGGCCGCCGAAGACATCGAATACCTCTTCCCGTTCGGATGGGGCGAAGTAGAGGGCATCCACTCCCGCACCGACTTCGATCTGAACCGCCATCAGGAGTTCTCCGGCAAGAAGCTGGAGTACGTGGATACGGCCACCAAGGACCGCTACGTGCCGTATGTGATCGAAACCGCTGTGGGAGCAACGCGCACGTTCATGGCCGTGTTGTGCGATGCCTACGCCGAAGAAGAGGTCCCCACCGGCGACGGCAAGGTGGAAACCCGTGCCGTGATGCGATTCCAGCCATGGCTGGCACCCGTAACGGCCGCCGTCTTCCCCTTGGTGAACAAGGACGGCATGCCCGAAGCTGCCGAAGCCATCTACCGCGACCTACAGCGTTCGTTCCGGGTAGACTACGACACGAGTGGTGCGATCGGGCGGCGCTATCGGCGTCAGGACGAGGTGGGAACACCGTTCTGCGTAACCATCGATGGGGAGACGCTGTCTGACGGTACCGTTACGCTTCGCGAACGGGACTCGATGCAACAGATCCGCCTGTCCGTGGATGCACTCGAATCGGAGATCCGCCGTCGTCTTCACGCATGAAAAGCCCCCTGCCCCTGATCCTGCTGTTCCTTGTTGGCGCCATTGGCGTCCACGCCCAGACCAGTGATCAGTACTATGGCCGGCTGGGCCGGTCCATGGAGACCTTCGGGGCGGTCTTTCGCGAGATCACCACCGAGTATGTAGACCAGACCGACCCCGAAGTGGTCATCGAAGCCGGCATTCGGGGCATGCTCGCCGAACTCGATCCCTATTCGGAGTATACCGTGGGTTCGGAGAACGAGTCGGTAAGCCGCTTGTCGACCGGATCGTACGTGGGCTTCGGATTCTCCCTGGCCAAGCGCGCCGATGCCGTGATGATCGTAGACGTCCGGGTTGGGCAGCCGGCAGCCAATGCCGGACTTCGGCGCGGCGACCGCCTGGTGGCCGTCGATGGGGTCGCGATCGACACGGCCACCATGGATTCCGTCCGCAAGCTTACGCGCGGCACCGAAGGCACCACAGCCACCTTTTCGGTGGTACGCTACGGTCGGGCCGACACGTTCACCGTCACCGCCACTCGCGCCAGGGTCCCGGTCGAGAACATCACCCACGTCGAGCGCCTGCCCGGCAACATCGGCTACGTGCGCATGACCAGCTTTTCGCGATCGGCCGGACGCGACATGCGCGACGCTCTGGACCGCCTGGTCTATGGCGGACCGCTTTCTGGACTGATCCTGGATCTTCGCGGCAACCCCGGCGGCCTGCTCGAATCCGCCGTCGACGTTGCCCAAATCTTTCTCCCCAAAGGCGCGATGATCGTGACCACGCGCGACCGCCTGGGTGCCATCCGAGAGTATGCCTCTACGGTGGATCCCCTGTTCCCCACCCTTCCCCTGGCCGTGGTCGTAAACGAACGCAGCGCCAGCGCTTCAGAGGTGCTGGCCGGGGCGATCCAGGATCACGATCGGGGTGTGATCGTTGGTACGCAAACGTTTGGAAAGGGGCTCGTACAAACGGTACGCAGCCTTCCGTTTGATGCCACCCTCAAGCTGACCACCGCACGGTACTACACGCCGTCCGGACGGTGTCCCCAGCGCCGGATCCGGGTGGACAGCTTTCTGATCAGAACCGGTCCGTTCACGTCGCGTAACGGCCGGAACATGGTTACCGGCGAGGGCATCATCCCTGAGCTGCTGGTAACCGAAGAGATGTTCCCTCCGGCGATCCAGGAACTCTACTCCAATTGGGTGTTCGCCGATTACGCCACGCGGCTCACCAGCCGGAAGGACTCGATGCCCGAGCCCCTTACCATCGGTCCCACACTGATGAACGGCTTGTACGGATTTGTAGACTCCCTGCCGGCCGATCGACAAGGCACCGCTCTGGAGGCGCTGCAGAGGTCCATCGACCATGCCGACTCCACCGGCGTTGGCGCGGCTGCCCGGAAGGCCATGGTCCAGGCCAGGACGGCCTTGCGCAAGGACCTGCAGTCGGCCCTGAAGACCCATGCCGACCTGGTGATGCAGCTCCTAGAAGCGGAAGTGGCCAGCCGCTGGCTAACTGAAGACGAACTGTTCCGCCGGCTGCTCCCCTACGACCCCGCCGTAGGCTCGGCTGCGGACGTGCTGTCCAATGGCCGTTATCGCAGCGTCCTTAGCGGTGATTCGGCCGAAGATCAGTAGATTTGTGGTTCGTGCCGGCACTATCCCCGCTTGTGAAGCGTCGGTAACGCCTTGCCAAATCAAGATCTAACGCCAAGGATGCACTTCGTCTATGAGGATCACCAAACAGTACACGAACCGGGAAAGCCAGTCACTCGACAAATACCTTCAGGAGATCGGCCGCGTCGAGCTTCTGACCGGTGATGACGAGATCGTGCTGGCGCAGGCGATCAAGCGCGGCGGCACCGAAGGAGCCCTCGCCCTGGAACGCCTGGTGAAGGCCAACCTCCGTTTCGTGGTGTCGGTAGCCAAACAGTATCAGAACCAGGGCCTTTCGCTCGGTGACCTGATCAACGAAGGCAACCTGGGTCTGATCAAGGCCGCCAAGCGTTTCGACGAGACCCGCGGCTTCAAGTTCATCTCCTATGCCGTGTGGTGGATCCGTCAGTCCATCCTGCAGGCTCTGGCCGAGCAGTCCCGGATCGTGCGTCTGCCGCTGAACCGCGTAGGCGCTCTGAACAAGATCGGCAAAAAGTTCTCCGAGCTGGAACAGCAGTACGAGCGCGAACCAACCGCCGCCGAGCTGGCCGAGCAATTGGATATGTCGATCTCGGAGATCTCCGAAACGATCAAGATCTCCGGACGCCACCTGTCGGTGGACGCTCCGTTCGTGCACGGCGAAGACAACCGCCTGCTCGACATTCTCCCGAACGACCAACAACCACCGCCCGACTCCGAGCTGATGCGCGAGTCACTGCGTGTGGAAGTGCAACAGGTGCTCAACTCGCTCAGCGAGCGCGAAGCCGAAGTGATCCGATTGTACTTCGGGCTGGACGACCATCAGGCCCTGACCCTTGAGGAGATCGGCGAGAAGTTCAACCTGACCCGCGAACGCGTTCGCCAGATCAAGGAGAAGGCGATCCGCCGCCTCCGGCACGCCTCGCGCTCGAAAGCGTTGCGCTCCTATCTGGGGTGATCCCATCCAGTACGAGGAATATCTCGGCGTTCTGTCCCGCACCCACGGGGTCGACGGGTCGTTGTTGCTGTCCGACACCACCGGCCTAACCGCCACCCTGGCGTCCGGAAGCACGGTTGGCGTAGGCTTCAGCCGAGAGTTCACCACGCCCATGCCGATCGCCGACTACCAGCAGCGCGGCGAACGCATCGTGATCCGCTTTCAGGGAGTCGACACGCCAGAGGCCGCCTCCGCCTTGATCGACAAAGCGGTCTACGTCCGCTCGGCCGACGTGGGCGTGACCCCGGCCAACCGGTTCGATATCGGCAGCATCGAAGGATGCCAGGCCATCGATCGGCAAGGGGCTCTCCTGGGTACCGTGACCGAAGTGTGGTTGCTGCCGGCCAACGACGTCTGGGTGATCACCATGCCCAATGGCAGCACCATCCCGCTTCCCGTGCTTGATCATACGGTGCTGGACGTGGATGTGCAGGCCCGCCGGATCACGGTGGACGTTCCCGACGGCCTGATCGATATCGATAAACCACAACCCGGAGAGCAGCATGACACCTGAGCCCCTTCTCCGGATCGACATTGTGTGCGCCGTCCCCGAGATGTTCGGCAACTTCCTCAGCACCAGCATCGTTGGCCGCGGTCAGACCAAGGGCCTCGTAGAGATCCACGTCCACAACCTGCACGATCACGCCAAGGACCGGTTCCGGCATATCGACGATACGCCGTACGGCGGTGGCGCCGGCATGGTGATCCAGTGTGAGCCAGTGTTCGACTGTATCGAGCAGCTGCAGCAGCAACGGACGTACGACGATGTGATCTTCCTGTGCCCCGATGGCGAGCGCCTGGATCAATCCATCTGCAATCAGCTGTCCACCACACGCAACCTGATCCTGCTGGCCGGACACTACAAGGGCATCGACCAACGGATCCGCGACGTGCTCGTGACGCGCGAGATCTCGGTGGGCGACTACGTCCTGACCGGCGGAGAACTCGCTGCCGCTGTCCTCACCGACGCCGTCGTGCGACTGGTACCCGGTGTGGTGAGCGACGCCGAGTCGGTGCTGGAGGATTCCTTCATGCACGGCCTGCTGGACCCACCGTTGTACACCAAGCCGGCAGAGTTCAGGGGGCTTCCGGTACCGGAGATCCTGCTCAGCGGCGACCATGGCCGCATCAAGGCCTGGCGTGCAGAACAAGCGCGGATCAAGACGCAAGAGCGCCGTCCGGACCTACTCGAAGGAGACCACCCCCTGTGATCGCCGAAGTCACCTGTTCGATCATGAACCGATTCGGGCGCGAGAACCACCTTACGTTCACGCCGTCGGTTACCACCGCTACCAGCGACACCGTGATCCTGCTGCATGGCTTCAAAGGCTTTCGCAACTGGGCGTTCTGGCCGCCGGCAGCCCAGGCACTGGCCCAGGCCGGGTTCCATGTGGTGCGCGTAGACTTCAGCTTGAACGGCATGCAGGGCACCAGCGATCGCGTGGTCAGCCTGGAAGACTTTGCCCAGAACACTCTCTCGCGAGAAGTGGACGAAGCCCACGACGTACTGGCCGCCCTGGCCTACCACGAGGTCTTTGCCCCCTGGCGCAGCCGGATGACGGGCAAGGTGCACCTGATCGGCCACAGCCGCGGTGGCGGCATCGCCCAGGTGGTCGGACGCGAGCTGGTGGAACGCGCCGAGAACATCGGTGCCGTGATCGGCTGGAACAGCGTTGGCAAATGGGGCCGGCATTCCGAACGGCAACGCACGCATTGGATCGAACAGGGCTATCTCGAAGTGGAGCATAGCCGCACCGGACAAACGCTTCGCATGAACGCCAGCTACCTGGAAGACCTCGAGTCCAACGAGGAGCGCCTTCGATTGATCACGGCGTGCGAAGTGCTGGGCAGCCGGATGCTGTTCATCCATGCCGAGACGGACATGACGGTGAACATCGCCGAAGTCCGTCGGCTGATCAAGGATTCCAACGGCCGCGCTTCGCTCATCGAAGTCGAGGGTTCGACCCATACTTTTGGCATCACCCACCCTCTCGAGTCCATCACTGGTTCGCTCGTGAAAGTGGTCAAGCACACCATTCGCCACCTTCAGTCATGATGCGCTCCTTCCCTACTCTGCTGATCGCCTCGCTCCTGCTGACCGGTTGCGAACTCTTCGTGATCGGAGGGGGCTCGCCTCGCACCCGCGTGATCGAGCGCAATCAACAGTCCGCCGAAGGCGTGGTCTATCTCTGGAAGGCCGAGCTCGATACGAATAACCTTACGGCGGTCACCGAGCTGATGCGGCATCCCACGGGCCGCAAATTCCTGGCGCTCGAACGCTACGAACTGGCCGATGATCTCGAGCGCTGGCGCGTGATCATGGCGGGCAAGCCGATCACGTCGTCTGCCGTTGACACACTCAGCGCCAGCTCGCACACCGTGAGGGCAAAAGTGGATTACATCCGCGACGTCACGTTCTCGACCATCCTACAGGATGGCAAGTGGTTCGTCACCAACGTCAAGTGAGCAGCTCACAGCAACAGCAACAGCTCACAGCAACAGCAACAGCTCACAGCAACAGCTCACAGCTCACAGCCCACAGCTCACAGCTCACAGCCTACCGAACGATCGACAGCACGCCGGACTGTGCCGCTCCTCCGGAGCGTACCGTCCACGCGTATACGCCACTGGCTAGGTCCGACGTGGGGAACATCAGCTGATGTTCGCCGGCGGTCAACAGTTGGTGATACGGAGCTGCAACGGATGCACCGTCCGATGAGAATAACTCTACCATCACCACGGCATCCGACGCTAGCGTGAACCGGACGTGTACCACGTCACGTGCCGGATTCGGAGATACCGATGCTGTACGAACAACAGACGGGATGGACTCGCCGACCGAGGATGTACTCAGGTGCCGATGCACCGCCTCACCCGTTGGAGCCGCGAAAATGTGACCGTCCTTGGTGACCGTGACCCCATTGCCACTGCCACCGCCAGGGAGCCCTTCGTTGCGGCTGATCCAGTTGTCGCCGCCATTGCTCGAATAGAAAACACCAGAGCTCAGTTGTGTGATCGCCCATACCTCATTGTTCTTCCCGAAGGCGATACCGGTGACCTTGTTGTTGGTCACATCGCGATTGTCCCAACCATCCAGCTTGTATTCCCACTTCTCCCCATCATCGGTGGAACGCAACACCACGGCGTTCTCGGACTTTGCCGAACCGGCAAGAGCATTTCGGCCGATATAGAGATGACCATTGGGCGCCGCCCGCATCGTCAGGAAGTTGTCGTTCGACTCGCCGGATTGCGGATCCGAATCGATCCTCGTCCACGACGTGCCGCGGTTGCTGGAACGGTAGAGACCCTTGTTGTAGCTCACCAGAATGAACATCTTGTCGGAATTCGGCGAGAGAAAGGTTTCGAAGATGGACGACATGGCACCAGGCAGGTTGCTCTTTGGGATCTCGATGAACGAGTCACCACCATCTTCGGAGAATCGGAGGAACAGGCTCGAAGCACCCGCGTCGTACCCCACAAACACCTGCGTGGAGAACGGCAACAGCTTCGTGCTCACGCTCAGTCGGGCCGTTGGCGAGATCGTGATCCCGATGTCCAGCTTCGTCCAGTTGTCGCCATGGTCGGTCGACCGCAGGATGCCCAGTCCATTCACCGCAGCAAACAGCACGTCGTCCTTTCCCAGCGCAAGCTGATTGATCGCCTTGAAGTCCGAGATCCCGTCGTCGATACCCTTGTCCTTGCGCTCCCAGGTCGATCCGAGATCCGTGGTGCGATACACAGCGCTGAAGGGCGTCCCGGCATACACGTATCCTTGCGCGTCCGTGATCAGGCACGTCACGCTGGCAGGCGGGCCATCGGTGGATTCCCAGAACTGGGCTGCTGCGGGCATGGAAGCGCCAACGATCAGGGCAAAGAGAACAAGGGAACGAAGGGACATGGAAGACTCCGAATGGGGACGTTGCCTATTTTGAACGTCCGAAAAGATACCACTTTCTACTCGCTCGTTTCAGCTATGCACCTGCACTTTATCGGTATCGCCGGCACGGCCATGGGCTCTGTGGCTGTTGCCTGCGCCGAAGCCGGATATCACGTCACCGGCAGCGACGAAGGCGTCTATCCACCTATGAGCGACGTACTGTCCGCTGCGGGCATCCGTTGGCATAACGGCTTCGATGGCGATCGGTTACTCGGAATGGCCCCGGATCTGGTGGTCGTGGGCAATGCGATCAGCCGAGGGAACACCGAACTGGAGGCCGTGCTGGATCACCGCCTGCCCATGACGTCCATGGCCGGCTTCATCGGAACCCACTTCATCGACCGTAACACCTCCATTGTGTGCACGGGCACTCACGGCAAGACCACCACCAGTAGCATGACGGCCTGGATCCTGGAACACGCCGGTCGACGTCCGGGATTCCTCATCGGAGGTGTTCCTTATGGCTTTCGCAGCGGGTGCCGCGCCGTCCCGGCCGAGATCAACAACACGCATGCCGGCGTGTTCGTGAGTGAAGGCGACGAGTACGACACGGCCTTCTTCGACAAACGGTCCAAGTTCGTGCACTACCGTCCCACCATTGCGATCATCAATAACATCGAGTTCGACCATGCCGACATCTTCGACTCGATCGACGATATCGTATGGTCCTTCCAGCAAATGATCCGCATCGTCCCCCGCACCGGCTGCCTGTTCGTGAACGCCGATGACCCGGTAGCCGTCGATGCGGTGAAGGGGGCTCCGGCACCGGTGCATCTTGTGGGGTTCGGTCCCGAAGCCACGATTCAGATCACCGTGGAGGAACGCTCGTCGGAGGGGAGTACGTGGGCACTGCAGCGAGAAGGCGAGCCCCTTGGCACGTTTAGGCTTTCCATGACGGGAGACCACAACCTGCGCAATGCCACCATGGCCGTTCTGGCCTGTGTGGAAGCGGGAGTGACCGCCGACGAAGCACGCCTGGCGATCGCCGCCTACCAACCGCCCAAACGACGTTTGGAGGTGATCGGTACCTGGCAGTCGTGTACGGTGGTCGACGATTTTGCGCACCACCCAACGGCGATCCGAGCTACGATCCAGGCGCTGGCCCAGCAGTATCCGCAGTCGCGTCTGCACGTGATCTTCGAGCCCCGCTCTAACACTACCACGCGTGCCTTCTTTCAGCACGAATTGGCTGCCTGCTTTGCCGGAGCGGCTTCCGTGTGTGTGGGACCGGTGAACAGACCGGAGCGGTATTCCGTAGAAGATCGTTTGAACACCACACAGCTGGTAGCCGATCTGGGCCAACAAGCGATCCCGGCTCTGAGTCTCTCGCCCGACCGGGCCACGGATCCATCGTGGGGTGCCGACGTGGTACCGTGGCTGGAACAACATGCCCGCGAAGGTGATGTGATCGCCATCCTGAGCAATGGGAACGTGGGATCGCTGCGATCGATCCTTACCGCGTAAGCATCAGTTTCTTGAGTCCGGACTCGGCACTCTGGCCGGTCGTACTCGTCCCGACCACTTTGTAGAAGTACAGTCCCGGTGGGACCGGCGTGCCCGAGGCGTCCCGCAGATCCCACGATGCTCCGCCGTTGCCATCCACCTCGCGGATCACACGGATCTGCAGGAAGCGCTGGTCCAGGATCTGGATCTCGGCCTGCTGTGTGAGGTTGGCGAACGTTGCAGCGCCATCGGTGTTGATCCTCACCGGATGCGGGTACACGTACACATCATCCAGTCCCGGCGAGGTCAACACAAAGGACATGGTGTTACCGCCATCTGTGGCGATCGGCGTACCGGAGGCCGCTGTGATGTTCGACGCTGTGATGCTATAGGTGCTACCTAGAGCTGCCAGAGGCGGGCTCTGGCCAAAGGAGACCTGCACGCGCACATCGTCCACCCGCTCCACGCGGTCAACGCTGCCGAGCGGCGCCAGTCGATAATTGCCGGCCACCAGGGCCGAACCATCCACCGGTTCCGAATACGACAGGGTGATGCTGGAGGTCCCGTTCACTACCAACTGTGCCAGATACAACGGCATGGGCGCTGGCCGCGTATCGATCACGACCATCCCGTTGCCGAATGCCTGCGTGGGATATCCGTTCCGATCCGGGATGGGGCTCGCCGAGAGGGTCCATGCGCCGGATGAGCTGGACGTGGCTCCGAAGGTGATCACATAGGTACTGTCTCCGGCCAGGGTCACCGTTTGGGCCATCAACACGCTCCCGTTACCATCAGCAAGCGTAAAGGCCGCAGGCGGGGTCCCCGATTCGGTAAGGGGCTTGTTGTACCGCACGACAACCGACGCACCCTGCCGGAGTTGCCGAAGCGTGAGGGTGTCTGTGTGCTCTACGATCTCACCGCGCACGTCGTCGATGAAGAGATCCACAATGTTGGAGCGAAAGCTTTCATCCGGACCACCGTCGGCGGCAATGGCACTCACACGGAATCGGTAGCCGAGGTCGCGTTTGAGCGAGTCGATCTGCTTGTAGACGAGTCGCGATGTGTCGATCTCCCGGAACAGTCCGTTGCTGCTCGTAGCCATGAAGATCCGGTAATACGCAGCACCTTCGGCAGGAGCCCAGGACAGCACGGCCGAGGTATCGCCTTCGATCCTACCCCGCAGGCCTGCCGGCGTTGGTAGCCGATCCCGATCGGCAGCATATTCGACAAAGTCGAACGACGTCATCGAGCCCACTTCCGGGACGGTCACTCCAAAGCCGAGCTCGTTCCGGCCGTTGCCGTCGAAGTCGTGGACCAGAAAGCGTGGAGAGACCACGTCCGAGCGGTACTGCAAGGGCTGCATGGATCCCTGACTCCAGCCGAAGACATAGAGGTGCGGGAACACACAGATCACTACGTCGTCGCCCGGCTTATCGTCGATCTCGCCGGTGCCAACGCCGTTGCGAAAGCCGATGCCGTAGCGGACGCCATAGAAGTGGTCCTGCCACAGCACGTCATACTCGCCGTTGCGGTTGGTATAGACGCGGTAGGTCCACACCTGCCGACCGTACTCGCCATCGCGTCCGGCATACGGGTCGTCCGGAACCCCGTGCACGATGTCCGGTAGGCCGTCGCCGTTCACGTCTCCCACAGCAACGTAGCCCGAGCCCCCTGCCCCTTCGCCTTCGACGATGACGTCGGTTTCGAATCCGGCACCGGTGAACTCGCTCACGATCAGGTCGCCGTCCGTGTCGCCAAAGGCGATCTCCGTGCGGCCGTCGCCGTCGAAGTCGCCAACACCCACACTGATCTCATCTACGCGGTTGCCGATGGTTCCCGGCTGCGGCGGCGTGGGATTGGCGGCCAGCCCCATACGGACGAAGCTGCCGTTGTTCCACGTCATCACCACCACGCCGGAATCGGACAACATCAATAGTTCTTCGCGTCCGTCGCCGTCGATGTCCGCCATGCCGGCAGCGTTGTTGCGTCCGTCGTTGTTGTCGAAGATGACCGTGGCAAAAGGATTGCCTCCCACCTCGGCGGCCTCGTACAACCGGGCGCGGCCGACCACGTGGCAGAAGACCTCCAGACGTCCATTGCCGTTGGCATCGCCCATGCCGCGTGGGATCCACACATCCGTGGTACTGTCCTGATAGCCCCATCCGATGCCGTCGCGCCCCACCGTGAGTGCTGGTCCAAAGCCCCCTGACCGCAGATCGCTCATCACGAACATGTCCTTGCCGTTGCCGTAGATGTCGCGCACATCGTTCAGCACGTATCCGGCAAACTCGGCTCCGGCTTTGTCGGTCCAACCGGTCGTGGGCACGGCTTCGTTGGCAACAGCCAGCGGCACGTCGCGCTGCACCGTATCCGATCCAGCCCAGACCTCGATGTTGGCCGTACCCGACGTCGAATATGGGTCGAGGTCTACGGCAAGACTGTGCAGGCGGGTGCGGCGCTTTTGGTCGGTGAACGAAGCCGAGGTAAAGCTGTTCTCTGCCGTGATGCGGCAGAACGACGGTTGACTTGTGCGCACCGTGACCACGGCCACCCGGCGGTCGTCGCGCCAGGCCGGTACCACCTCGATCGAGTCGATGCGAAGGGTGTCGCTGTGCACCACGCGGACCCGCCGGCGCGACTCCAGCGACCGGCCGTCCTTCAGGGCAATGCGAAGACGAATCGTATAGGTATCGTCGCTGGTGCGCGAGCGAGTGAGTTCGCCCAGCTGACCGTCTCGCACGGCTTGGACGCCCTCGGCCAGGAGCGTCCACGTGGCCGGCTCGGCTCCCCGCCCCAGCAGCAGTTCCCATCGGTCAAAGAGCGGCGTTGTGGTCGAACCCACCACCGGAACGGCATCGGTAGCGTTGAACAGCTGGACCGTGGACTCGTTGATCGGCGAAGTGATCGCTACGTTGCCGGAGCCCACGAACCGCAGTGCCGCATCGGCATCCAGACGTCCGGCGCCGAAGTCGCCGTCCCAACCGCGTTCGCCCAGGTCGCGTGACGACGCCGTCAGCACGGCACGTAGTTCCGGTGGTGTGAGCTGTGGACGTTGCTGCAGCAGCATGGCTGCCGTGGCAGCTACATACGGTGCAGCAAAGGATGTTCCGCTCACCGTTCGATAGCGACCTCCGACGGCGGTGGTCACGATGCTTTGTCCGGGTGCCGATAGATCCACCAGCGATCCGGTGCTGGAGAATGGAGCCCGGGCATCATCGGCATTGGTAGCCGCCACGGTGATCACGTCGTCATATCCCGCAGGGAACTGGCGAGAAACACCACCCGAATTTCCGGCGGATGCGACCAGGGTAACCCCCATGCTGGCAGCGAACCGAATGGCATCGTGCATGGCCGGTGCATCCACACCATCGCCAAAGCTCAGGTTCATCACGCGCACACCGTTGAGCGCTCCATAGATGATCGCCGCGGCCACGTCATCCTCTTCGGCGTTACCGGTTGCGTCGAAGGCTCGCAGGGTCACCACGCGGGCGTCGTAGGCCAGTCCGGCGATCCCGATGCCGTTATTGGCTTCGGCAGCGATCACGCCGGCAACGGAAGTGCCGTGCCCCTGCTCGTCGAACGGCACTGGGTCGCGGTCACGGTCGTCGCCCAGGTTGCGCACGTCTTGGTCTACAAAGTCGAACCCGATCACATCATCAACGTAGCCGTTGCCATCATCATCCACGCCATTCAAGTCGCCCGTAACACCATCCACCACCACACTGCTGGGCCACGGCTCGAACCGCCCGTTCCCATTAGCGTCCTCGGCGGTTCGGACCGCAAGTCGGTTCACCAGGTCGGGATGCTCCCAGTCGATACCGGTATCGACAACGCCCACCAGAACACCATCGCCGGTGGCTTGTGTCCAAGCCCCTTTCGCGTTGATGCGATGCAGGGCGAACTGGTCGGCAGCCAGACTGTCGTTGGTCAGGGGGCTTTCGTGCAGGCGCAGACGGGTGTTCGGGTGCACGTCCAGCACGGCGGGGTCTTCCATCAGCCGGGCGGCCTGGTCGGAGGTGACCTCGACCACCACCCATTGTGCCGCCGCCGCAAGGGCCTGCTGTTGTTCGGCCGACATGGTGCGTTCGGCAGGTTTCGCCGTAAGCACGGAGGTTGGTACGATGCGGTTTACGATGGCGGCACGCAGAGACGCCGACGGCGTGCCAGCCAGACGAACCAGGTACCGATCGGCCGCCTGGGCCGAAGCCAGACATAGCGGGATCAGCGAGCAGAGGATCAGGAATCGTCGAACAACGGTCGGCATGGGGACTCAGGCTACTCCATACAATTCGCGTCGGGCAAAGGCCATGGCAACCCGCAAGGTAGGCATATCAACGTCCGCACCCACTGTTTCGCGTATCTGACGCAGCTTGGCATAGCGATGGTCACGGAGGTAGTCCATGACCTCGGCGAAGAGATCATCCGGCACCAACTCGCCCCGTTGCAGGTCGGCACCGGCTTCCAGAGCCCGTTGCAGGTTGCGTGCGGCAGCTGCCGGCGTGATCCGCAGGGCTCGAGCCACATCCATCACGGAACGGCCCGGACGTACGGCCTTCAGCACCTGCATGACGTCGTTGTCCAGACGGACCTTGGGGATCGCATCGACCCGTGATCGGCGGACGCCGGCGATCACGCCGATGATCTCTGCACCATACTGGGCCAACATCAGTCCGCTACCATGGCGTCCGGGCTGCAGGTCTGCCTCTCGCTGCGGCGCGTCTGTTGCGAGGGCTGCTACGGCATCGTTCGACAACAGCGTCTGTGCTTGCTGATGCATGGCATGGGCCGTGCGTTCGCGCCAGGCCATCAGTGCGGTGGCAACGGACGGGTCGGCTTCCTCGGCAAGGTGGGTCTTGCGGAAGCGGCGCTGACGCGGCAGCGGCATGCCAAGGTCACGGCCGGCAGCGGTAAGCGCAATGGTGGGATACTCACCGCTGGAGCGCACGATCAGTCCACGGTGGATGGCTGCATCGATGGCATGGATCACTTCGGCGCGATCCTTTGCCGAAGCGGCCCCCCAGGCTTCGGCCTGAGACAATCCCAGATCCACGATGCGGGGCGTAATGGTCCCGGTCAGCAGGTCGGCCACCACATTGCGTCCATACGAGCCGCCCAGTTCGTGCACGGCGCGGACCACGTGAACGAGCAGGTCGGCATCCACCCCAGCCCCCTTCACCCGATGACTGCCGGTGCAGGAGGAACAGCGGCCGCAGGTGCCTCGCACATCGGCATCGCCGAAGTAGTTCAGGATCAGATTGCGTTTGCACTGAGGCGACTCGGCGTACTGGATCATGCGATCGAGTTTGCTCAGCGCGTGATCACGCCGCCGCGCCAGATCGGCCATGTCGACCGGTATCACGCCGCGCGGTGGACGTGGGCGGAGCAACACGATCCCTCCGCCCCCTTCGGGTGGAGTGTACTGCAGGATCCGCGCCAGGTGGAGCGAGCGGACCGCGTCGGAGAATTCGGCCAAGGTGATGCCACTACGGCGCAACACCGCGTTCACATCAAAGGACACCGGATGGTCGAACGACGAGCCGCTAAGCAAACGCCCGAGCACCTCTACGGCCCGAGCACGCTCGGCCGGCGCATGGTCTACGAACTCGCGCAAGCGCTCGGTGCTGCTGCGCATCCGCAGCGTAGCCCTTCCCTGAGCGCCGGTGGACAGGATGACGCCGGATCGCTGCAGGAGCGACAACACGCCGGATACGTGACCGACCGGCAGATGCAGATCGGCCGCCAGCGAGGCAGCGTCGGCGTGGACGGCCTCGGTGGTGGAGCCCCCTACCCCAACACCCGCTCGGTCATAGAGTGCATTGAGCACCGCCAGGATCGTTCCGCGTTCGGGATAGGTGGAGGTGATGAAAAAGTCCATCAAGCGCCGATCCTGCGTTTGATAGAGCAGCGTGCAGGTTGCCGGCCGCCCATCCCTGCCGGCACGGCCGGCTTCCTGGTAGTAGGCTTCGAGCGTGAGTGTGAGGTCGGCATGGATCACATGGCGGACATCGGCCTTGTCGATGCCCATGCCAAAGGCATTCGTAGCTACGAGGACGGTCAGTTGACCACGCAGGAAGCGGTCCTGAACGTCGGTCCGCTCGGCCGGGGTCTTACCGGCATGATAGGCGGCTGCGGCGATCTTGCGCTTGGCGAGTTCCGAGGCAATGTCGTCTACACGTCGGCGAGACCCGGCATAGACCAGCACGCATTGGTCGGGATGCGCCAGTGCTTCACGGGCGATAGCTTCGATCTTGTGCGGAGTGACCTCTACGCGAAACGCAAGGTTGGAGCGATCGAATCCGCGCACGATCTCTACAGGGTCGCGCAAGGCTAACGCGTCGGCGATATCTCGGCGCACATCCGGCGTAGCGGTTGCCGTTAGGGCGATCACGGGAACTCGCGGTCGGTCGTCGAACAACCGTGGGATGGAGCGATAGGCCGGACGGAAGTCGTGCCCCCACTCGCTGATGCAATGGGCTTCGTCTACTGCCACCAGGCTAAGCGGAATGGTGGACAGGAGCGAACGGAACGTTGCGCTTTCCAGCCGCTCGGGGGCTACGTAGAGCAGCTTCAGGCGTCCGGCATGGGCTTCGAACATAATGGCATTCACGTCGCCATGCGTAAGCCCGGCATGCAGGGCAGCGGCTGCCACGCCGAGTGCTTTCAGCCGGCCAACCTGGTCGGTCATCAAGGCTACCAGGGGGCTGACCACCAGCGTACAATGCGGCAGAGACAAGGCCGGAACCTGGTAGCATAGAGATTTTCCGCCGCCGGTAGGCATCACGCCCAGTACGTCGCGTCCGCTCAGGACGGCCTGGATGATCTCTTCCTGGCCATGGCGGAACGACTCGAATCCGAAGGTGCTTCGAAGGATGGATCGGGCAGTATCGAGCCGTGCAGACATCGGCTCGGCGTCCTAGACGGAGGCGATGCGGCCAAGCACCACCGGCTGTTCGGCGGACCAGCGGTCCAGCACCGTGGCCACCTGGTCTTCGGCGACCACGGCGATCATCCCGATGCCGAGGTTAAAGACGTGGCGCATCTCGTCGTCGGAGATCTGTCCGGCCTGCTGGATCACCCGGAAGATCGGCGGCAGCTCCCAGCTGTTCCAGTCGATCTCCAGACGCTGGCCGGGCTGCAGGATCCGCGACGTATTGCCAACGATCCCTCCGCCGGTGATGTGCGAGAGTCCATGGATCAGATCATCGTTCAACAGCGGCATCACCACGTTCAGGTAGGAACGGTGTACGGCCAGCAGCGCGTTGGCCACACTGGTGCCGAGTTCATCAAGATGCTGATCGATCCGGTACTTCGGGAAGAGTGCTGCCCGGGCCAGCGAGTAGCCGTTGGTATGCAGACCCGTGGATGGCAGGCCGATCAGATGATCACCCACGTTGATGCGGCTTCCGTTCAGAATGCGGGACCGTTCCACAACGCCAACGATCGTGCCCGCCACATCGTACTCACCATCGGCATACATGCTGGGCATTTCGGCGGTCTCGCCGCCGAGCAGGGCACAGCCATTCTGCTCACAAGCCAGGGCCATACCGGTGATCACGTCGGCAGCGGTGTCTGTAGAGAGACGTCCCGTGGCGAAGTAGTCCAGAAAGAACAGCGGGCGAGCTCCGCAGGCCAGGATATCGTCCACACAGTGATTCACCAGGCACTGTCCCACTGTGTCGTGCTTGTCGGCCATCACGGCCACTTTGAGTTTGGTGCCCACACCATCGGTGCTCGACACCAGCACGGGATGCTCAAACTCCGGGAACGAGGCGTCGTAGAACCCGCCGAACAAGCCCAGTTCGGACAGCACCTGCGGCGTGCGCGTGCGCTTCACGAAGGGCTTGATGCGGTCAACGAGCGCTTCTCCGGCTTCGATGTTCACGCCGGCGGACTTGTAGTCGATACTCATGGTGTACTGCGCAAGGGGGTCACCGTACCGGTTCCCATTCGTCGGAGGAAGAGTGGCCGGTAAACAGGACGCTCAGCGCGTTCAAGGACCACCAGTAGAGGATGCGAAGATATCCAAACTTGCGGAACCTCCGGGGCGACTCATAGACCAGGAGCTCCGGCGCAAAACGAACGCGGGCTTTAAGGCCGATCCGTGCGAACAGGTCAAAATCCTCACCGGCAGCGAGGTCGGTGCGATAGCCCCCTACCAGATCGTACACGTCCTTGCGCACCACCTGGCACTCTCCCCTTCCGGCACCCAGCCGAAACAGGTTCAGCAGTCTGGTATAGCCGTTCTGCAGGGAGTGGAACACGGCATCCAGTGGTTGCCGTTCGTGAGGCCCTACGTGCACCGGACAGGCCAATGCCGACGCCCGCTGATAGGGCCCTGTGCGCTGGGCAAAGTCGGAGATCGTCTGAAAGAAGCGGTCCACATCGGCCGGGACCGTGTCGCCGTTGATGAAGATCAGCACCGAGCCACGGGCCACCACAGCGCCGGCGTGGCGTCCCTCGGCGATCGTCTGCCGATGCTCCGCGGTATGCCGTACCACCACGTTGGCAAACCGATCTGCGATCTCCAGCGTGCGATCCGTGCTCCCACCGTCGCTAATGATCAACTCGGCCTGGTGTCGGTCGCGCAACGCCGCGGAATAGGTCGCCAGCGTACCCTCCAGCAGCTTCTCTTCGTTGAGCACCGGGATGATCAGGCTCAACAGTGGTTTCGGTGGTGAAGGGGGCTTCACAGGGGCACCACAATGGCAAAGGGGTACAGCAGGCCAAAGCGGACGCCATCATCACCGATCTCGAGGGTAGGACCGGGCAGGCGGATGTAGTTCAGGAACTGACGCAGGTAGTTGAAGAACCCAAATTGGGCTTCTGGAAGGATCTTCACCCAGTTGTAGTCCAGGCCAACCAGGAACCTCCGCGTTACCGGCAAGGGCTCGCCGTTGCCGTCGTCCGTCGCATAATTACGAATGCCGTACCCCACCGAGAGCATCATCCAATCCGGCCAGTAGGGATCGGCGGCTGCCGGCAGAAGGTTGTTCACGTTGCAGGCCAGCCAGAAGGTGGTGCCGTTATAGTCGTCGATGAAGGTCTTGGGACGATGGTTGATGTCGGCGTCGCCCGACCACGACGGCGGAATGTAGCTCCAGCGGGGGGTGAAGTTCTCCAGGAACGGGATATAGTGCTGCAGCAGATTGAAGGACACACCGGCAACATTGGCATAGGCATCTGAGGGAGAGAATCCCCAGTCTTGGGCATATCCGTCGCTGACCTCCACGTACATCATGTAGGCGAGTCCCATCCCGGCACCGATCCACACGGCGGGCTCGCGGCTGAATCCACTCTCCAGCAACATATCGTTGCAGAGCGTGGTCATCAGGTAGCCGCTATAGGCATGGCCGAGCTTGTCCAGCCCTCTGGCGTACTCGATGTCTTCGATCACCTTGAATTCGCCGGCGGGATCGCGCCACCAGGCATTGGCCTGGTTGAAGTGGAAGAACGTGACCAGCCCGCCGTAGGCAACACTCATCCCCAACGTTGGCCACAGATCCAGATCGGTCTCACGCTTGGGTGTATTGCCCAGGAAGGTCACACGGGGATCGTCGGCATAGCGGAACTCCTCCGGACGCAGCCGCAGGGAGTCCTGAGACCACAACGGCAGGCAGCTGAGTGCCGCCACCAACACCAGCAGGGTACGCCTAGAGCGACTCAACATGCACGCTCATCTCCACCACGCGCTTGTCCAGCAGCGCTGGGAAATAGGCTACCACATCGCTGGGCTTGGGGCGTCCACCAGAGAAGCCGGTAACCGACGGAGGACCGGTCAGGATCAGAGGAGCGATCTCCATGCCGAAGCGGCTCACGGCCTGTCGGTCCGGACCCCGTACGCCGATGCGCATCATCACTTCGTTGGGTTCGATGGCTTTGGCAAGAGCTCCGTGACAGGCATTCATCCCGATGAACTCCGTGCGGACCTCATCGAACGACAGCCCCAGGGCGTCGAGGCGTTGCCGCAGGATACGGTCGGCCGCCTGGGCCTTTTCCAGAGCCTCCGGGGCGGAGTACGTGAGCGATCCAAAGGCCACATAACCGTCCAGATAGCTGGCGCTGACCTTGAAGAACGGCGTGCTTGGGCGTCCGGTGATACCATGCACACGCACACGGTCGGACCCGAGGTCTTCGAGGTGAATGCTGGTGAAATCGGCCACGCAGTCGGGCGTGATGTATTCGGCAGGGTCGCCGATCTCGTACAACAGCTGTTCGGCGACGGTCTCACGTGTGACCATGCCGCCGGTGCCTTCGTGCTTGGTTACCACAAAGGAACCATCGGGAAAGGCTTCGATGATCGGGAAGCCAATATCGGCCAGGTTCGGAACCGATCGCCAGTCGCCCAGGAAGTTCCCGCCCGTGGCTTGGCCCCCACACTCGTTAATGTGGCCGGCAACGGTTCCGGCAGCCATCATGTTCCAGTCGTCGGCTTCCCAGCCGAACTCGTGGATCATCGGTGCCAGCGTCAGACCCGTGTCGGTAGTGCGCCCGGTGACGATAATGTCAGCCCCCTGCCGCAATGCTTCCACGATAGGCCACGCGCCGGTGTACACGTTGGCGCTCAACAGGCGGTCGCGGACATCGGCGATCGGCTCGCCGGTCTCCATGTGGCGAAGTTCATGACCATCGGCCAGGATCTGGTCTATGCGCGGCAGGATGTCGTCCCCCATGATCACGCCGACCTTCAGTCCGGTGATGCCTTTTGTTCTGGCCAGCTCGAAGATCTTGTCTCGCGCGGCCAGGGGGTTCACGCCGCCACCGTTGGTGATCAGCTTGATACCGCGCTCAACAAGGTACGGCAGCACGTCGTTGCAGACGTCGATCAGGTCGCGGGCATAGCCCATGGCCGGATCCCGCATGCGCTGCTTCTGGAGGATGGACATCGTGACTTCGGCCAGGTAGTCCATCACCAGATAGTCGATCGGTCCACGGGAGACCTGTTGCAAGGGGGCGCTCTGCAGATCGCCCCAGAATCCCTGTCCAGAGGCGATGCGGATGGAAGACTTCATGGTATCGGGGTCGAATTAGGGGTGTTCAGACACGGATGGTGCACTCCACAGTACCGGAGCGGTCGTGGCACTGCGCAGGAGGCGTTCTACGGCCTCGCCGGAAAATGAAAAGATACGAAACCCCACTTCCTCGGCGGGTAGACCGATCCACACCTCGGTCCAGAAGCGTCCCGGTACGAAGCGGACGACCACGATCTCGGTGTAGTCTACCGCGCGGACCCGGTCGAACAACACGGACCGGACCACCAGTCCACGGGTTTTGACCTGGGTACGCTGGAACACCAGTCGCAAGGTCAGCTGCAACACTTGGACCCCGATCACCATGGGAACGGCATAGGCATAGATCGATGGGGGCAGCAGTCCGTAGCAGATCAGGCCCAGGATGCCAACACCGATCCAGCCGGCAGCCATCACCACAACCCAGGCAGCGTCCAGAAAACTGTCCCGATCCTCGCCCATGGCCAGCCCCTTCACCGCCAGATCATCCAGGATCTGCCGGAAGGCCAGGGCCCCGAAGAACAGCACGCCGAACACGAAGGCCACGTAGGCAGCGTGCAAGGCCATGGTCCACTCAGAGGGTGTGGGGTCGGCGACCATTGTTCATACCGTAAAAACCAGCATTTTAGGAGTTGGCGTGGATTTCGACTTCAACCCGGCGATGCCTTAATGGATGCACTGGCACAACGGCTCCGTGCAGAGCGTGAGCGTCAGAATCTCTCCGTGCGCGATCTGGCGATCGTGACGAAGATACGGGAGCCGTATATCCAGGCTCTCGAGCGCGGAGCGTACGACGTGTTGCCGGCCGTCTATGTGCGATCGTTCGTGAGAACCCTGGCATCGGCCCTGGGAATTCCCCTGCGCGAGATCAATGCGCTGATGGATGATGTGTTCGATATCGACGAGTCCGCACCAGACCGCATCCCTCGATCCAAACCACCGGAACCGGAGCGTCCGGATCTGTTGGCTTCTACTGTACAGGTGGCTGGTCAAGCCTTCTCGGCCGGTGCTCAAAAGGCCGGCAAAGCGCTGACGGAAGGGGTGGATCGGCTGAAGGAGATGGCTCCGCCGAGTTTCTTCCGCGAGCGCCCCAAAGGGCTCGTGATCATCGCCGCGGCCATTGCCCTGCTGCTCGTGATCGCCGCCGCGTGGTGGCTGTTCTCGGGTCCGAGCGACTCCGACAGTGCGGCCACCGGTCCGCAGAACGAGATCGATGTAGGGGGCTTGGTAGACTCGTTGATGGAAGAGGATGCTTCGCTGGCCGACAGCATGGAGCTGCGCGTAGAGATCTCCGATACTGCATGGCTAACGATCACGATGGATGGCACCCGAACACAACAGCTTACGCTGCTGCCCGGTGAAGAGCATTCCTGGCGCGCAGCTGAACGCTTCAAGTTCTCACTGAGCAATGCCGGAGCTGTGCGTTTTTACCGCAACGATCAGGCCTTGCCGTTGTTTGGCCAAATGGGGCAGGCTGTACGCGAGGTGGTGATCACCCGCAAAGAGGTCATCAGCTCTACACGTCCTGTGGGACAACCGGCTGCACAGCCGCAGGCATCGCCTGCTCGTCCGCAGCGCCAGCGGACCTCTGCGCCACCACCACGTCAGCGGCAACGCTCGGCTTCGCGCGATCGCCGATCGATCCCGCTGATCACGCCGGCGCCAACGCAGAATCCGGATGTGCGTCCGTCGCAGCCGCGGTAGTCGACGTCGCTGCTAGCGGGTAAGGTTCAGGCGCACGATGTCGTGCACGCGGATCACGCCTACGCAACGGCTGCCCTCCAGCACGGGAAGAACACCGATCTGGCGTTCGCCGCGCTCCATGATCTCCAACGCCGAACGCAACGTGTGACCGGCCTGCACGCTCATCGGAGTGCGCGTCATCACGTCGTCCGTAGCCAACCGACTGAGGTCCGACCCCGAGGCTGCCAGACGGCGGACGTCGCCATCGGTCAGAATACCCAGCAAGGCGTCGTCTTCATCAAGCACGCACACGATCCCAAGGGCTTTTGCGGTAAGCTCTACCAGTGCTGCGCTCAGTGTGCTACCGGGAGGTACGCGCGGCAACGCCGATCCTGAGTGCATCACTTCGCTGATGGTGCGATACAGCGTTGCCCCGATCGCACCGTCGGGATGAGACCGGCGCAGACGCTCCTCGGCGCCACCGGCGGCCTCGAGGGTGCCGATCGCCAGAAGATCGGCCATCATCAACGCCGACGTTGTGGAAGCCGTTGGCAGGAGGTCATCGGCATCCAGTTCACGTTCGATCAGCGCCACTACCGAGGCGTCGGCAACCTGCGCCAATGTGCTTTGTGGGCGCGACGTGACCACAACCACCCGGAGGCCCAACTCCTGGGCAAGAGCCACCAGTCGGATCACCTCTGGGGTCTCGCCACTCTTGGAGAAGGCAACCAGAACATCACTCGGATCCAGGATCCCGGAATCGCCGTGTAAGGCATCTACAGGGTGCAGGTACGTAGCGGGCAAACGCACGCTAGCCATGGTAGCGGCCATTTTTCGGGCAATGAATGCCGACTTGCCTAGACCCGATGTGACCGTCTTGGAGGCCGCAGCCAGTAGATCGATCGCGCGTAGGAAGTGTTGATCGAGATGATCTCGCGTGCGCAACAACGCCGCGATCTGCAGATCGATCATGGCGCTGGCCCTGGCCAGCCGCTCGTTGGTGGGTTGATCGTTGGACATCAGGGCAAAGATACCCACGAAACGAAACGAGCCCCTTGCACTCGCGTGCAAGGGGCTCGATCTTGATCAGACTGGAAGCGATGGACGCTTAGCGTACCACCGTCATGTTCTTCGACAGCACCACGTCGCCAGCAGTGAGCTTGTAGACGTAGGTGCCAGAAGCCACTTCGTAACCAGCGGCATTGCGGCCGTTCCACTCAACACGATACTCGCCGTTCTGGCCAGCCACCATGCCGTCGAACACCGTATTCACCAGGTTGCCCATCACGTCGTACACTTCAAGTTTCACGTCCGAAGCATACGGAATGCGGAAGGCAAAGGTGGTCATGTCGCTCGTCGGGTTCGGGAAGTTGTCGTGCAGGGCTACAGCGTTGTTATCGCTGAACACCACATTCACAACGTTCGAGAAGCTTTCGCGACCGTCGAAGTCCACCTGGCGCAGGCGATACTGGTAGGTGTGACCCGAAGCCACGTTGGCATCAAAGAACTTGTAGTTCACGGACTCCGTGGAGTTACCCGTACCGGAGACAAAGCCGATCTTGGTCCACGGAGCATCGTCGATGCTGCCTGCTTGATCCACACAGCTCAGGCCCGTTTTGCCGGAGACAAGATCCGTGGTCTCCTTCAGAGCGCGGCGTTCCACATTGAAGCCTTCGTTGTTCTTCTCGGATGCGGTCTCCCAGAAGAGGTCAACACCAGCCGTCCGCGGCTTGCCATCGAAGTACGTGAGTTCCACAGGAACCACACACTCCACGTAGACCGGCGGATTGGCAAACGAACGCGTACCGAAGTACGGACGCAGCATCGGGATCCACGTGCCACGAGTGAACGTTGGGTAGCCGAGGCTGACACCTTCGGCGTTCAGGTGCGGATAACCAGGGTTGCCGATCGTAGGCATGAACGGCGACCAGTCGCCGGACCCACCCGTGAGTTCATAGGCAAAGCGGTTGTCGTTCAGCAGCGCGCCGGAACGGGCACGCGAACGGAAGTTCTTGTCGATCATCAGCGTACGGTTACCGATACCGAACGTCGGAATGTCCGAGTACAGTGTGGTTACCATACCCATGCGGGTTTCGGAAGCACCGAGTTCATAGCCTTCCGTACCAGCCTGGAGGACGGTTGCCCAATACTCACCCGGAGCAAGCACCACCGGCTCGGCGAGCAGGTACGTTACGTACTTGCCAAACACCGGCTCCGGCGTGTCGTCCGTTTCGTCTTCACCACGCTTGCGCGTGATGCGGGAGTTCGGAACGCGGTCGTTGCTCGGCACGCCGCCTTGGTCGGGATACAACGAGAAGGCGATGTTCAGGATGTCCTGGTTCAGTTCACCCCAGTAGGCCTGGTAGCCGATCACCGTGTCCTGCGAGAACAGCGTGAATCGCATACCGATCTGACCCGAGGCGTTACCGGCGTCGGCGCCGTACATGTCGTCGGCAGACAGTGCGCCAGGGTGTTGACCCCAGGCATTGCCCATGGTGTACTGACGCGACGGACCAGCAAGCTGACCCCACACGGCGCCGTTACCGCCACCGTTCGAACCACGGTGGTTCAGACCCTTACCGGTCACACCGGAGAAGGCCAGTTTCGGAACGTCGTTCGTAGCGCGATCCGGGTTCGTCTCATAGGCAAAGGCATCACCGAAGGCGATCTCGAAGTCCGTGAACGTCGAGTCGTTCAGCGTATCCAGGTCGTTGCCCGGGAAGAAGATGCGACCCGTGACCTTGTAGCGGCCCGGCGTGGTCTGACGGAAGTTAGCGTCCGGGAACGGCAGGATCACTTCGCGGTTACCAGCCAGGTACGGAACCGTAATGGTACGGCAATAGATCTGGCGGGACTCATCACCGGCCGGCTTGATCTGCAGACGTACGGAGAAGGCCGGAGCGGCGATATCCGTGTTGTTCGACAGCTTCACGCGGATCGGGATGCGGGTAGCCTGCGATGCCGGAGCCAGCGTGTACGGCCAGATCAGGCGGATGTTCGAGAATTCAACGTCGGTCACTTCTTCCGGGAACAGGATCTTCACGTTATCGATGAAGAAGTTGTCCTCGTCGTCGGCCGGCATCGGCGGTGCCGAGTTGTTCACGGCCTGCACGCTGAGACGGAAGCGGAAGTTACGAGCACCTTCGTTCACCCAGTTGACCACCGTATCCGGGATCGGCAGCGTGATCTTGTAGTATTCGAAGTCCTTACCGTCGTCGAACAGGTCCTCACGAAGACCACCTTCCGGCGGAACATAGCTGTTCGTTGCCTGGAGGTTGCGGTTCGTGAGCGAATAGCCACGAGCATAACCACCACCGCCCCAGATCTGGTACGGCTGCAGGTAGTCGTTGCTCAGGTTCTGAACGTCCAGCACCCACTTCTTCAGGTTGGTGATGCCGTTGATACCATCCTTGCTCGGCTCGGCGAATTCCACCAGCAGCTTGTCCGGGTTACGATAGCCCGGCGTAAAGCCGTTCACCGCACGCAGGTTCACCTGGTGTTCCGGACCGATCAGACGGTTATCGGAGAAGCCCCGACCGATGTTGGTGAGCTTACCGGCACGCTGATAGGAGATCGACAGTACCGGACGCTTCTTGTTGAGCAGGTTGATCGGGAACGAACGGAGTTCGTCGCCACCATACGAGCCGAAGGCCGGGATGTCGAGGTTACCAAGGTTCACGCGGTTCATGCGGATGACCGGCGACTTCAGACCGAAGATGGTCGAGTTGGCAGCCTGGAACGTGCCGCGCGGCGGCGGCGGGTTGTTCGTGATCTCGTCGCCGTCGACCACGTCCGTTTCGATGTTCACCCACTTGAGTACGGACGGCATGGCAGCACCACCCACCAGGTGGTACTCCGTGACGTTGTCGTTGAAGTCGTTCAGACGGCGCATGGCGAACAGACGGATACCCGTGGTATCGTCGAACGGCCACTCGTCGCCCAACAGCACGTTGTTCGAGTCGCGCGGCTCAGCCACGACCGACGTGAACAGACGGCCGATCTGGTCGTCGATGAACGGGTTGGGTTCGAACGGCGGGAAGGTCACACGAACGAATTCGTACGGCTTCACGAAGTGGCCTGCCGTGTACGGGCGAGCAACGCCGTTGATGTCCGTAAGAACGATACCAGAGAGCAACGTGTCCTTCAGGGCACCGTCGTTCACCGACTTCGACGTGTTATAGACGATCTTGCCGGTTGCCTCGTTCTGGATGCGGAAGCGCACCTTGAAGTTGATCCCCTGCTTCACGTAGTTCACGCCCTGCGGGCCTTGAACGTCGTTCGTCAGGTTCTGCACGATGGCCACCGGTTGAATGGTGCCAAGGCGCGTTTCGCCGGCGAGGATCTCGTAGTTGTTGGCTTCTGCCGACGGGATCACCACCGAGAAGTCCAGCGGAGCATTTGCGTTCAGCGGGTGTGTACGATAGTACACCTGGATCACGCGAAGCATGTTCTTCCACTGCTTGAACTTGATCGCCAGGAAGTCCTTCGGCGTCGTGTTGTCGTCGTTCCGCTTGGAGATGGCACGAATGCCGCCCTGCGGATCCGTCTGCACGTTGTAGAGATACTCGGTGGACTGCGTGTACTTCACAGCATTGTAGTCCAGCGTGGTATTCGACGGCATGGCGGCCGGGAAGCCGGCCCAGTTCAGGCGGCGCGACGGACCGGTCACACCGACCGTGGAGTTACAACGCATCCACACCGTGGCTGCGTGCGGCTGCAGAGCAGCGCGCGGAGCGATACCGAAGAAACGCTCATACTGTACCACCACCGAGCTGTCGAAGCGGTTCAGCGACACCTGCAGGCTGAAGCGATAGTGCTCGCCCTGGCCCGGACGGTTGTTGGCACCGAACGTTACGTTGTGTTGAACGCCACCGACCACGGCGGTCTTGCCGCGGATCGGGGTCAGGTTCACGTAGTAGATGATGAGCTTGTCGTTGGCCGGCGAGCGCTTGTAGTACACGCGCGAGAAGTCGTCCACTTCGCTCAGGTCGTCATTGTACACCGACACCTGAAGGTCGTCCCATGCCGGGGCGATCAGGGCCGGACGGCAGCGTTGGCCGTTGACCGTGAAGTTCCAGGCAGCGAGGTTCGCTTCCTGCAACATGGTGTTGGTGCGCGTCCGGATACCGGCCGTGGCGTTGGTCGGAGCGTTACCGCAGGCAACGAACTGATAGCCATAGTTGTCGGCCGTGTTATCCGTCATGCCATTGCCGGAGCGGGCACGCGTATCGTCCGAAGCCGGGTCGTAGGCCGAGAACACACCCGGCGAGACTTCCACAAGGGCTTTCTGCGTTGGGTAGCCGAACTCGTCGTACTCATAGAAGTAGCGGCGGTTGGTCAGGGCGATCAGACCGTTGGTCGACACGTAGAACGAGTCGTACCGTACCCCGTTGAAGTAGAACGGGAAGCCGATCGAGATCGGGCCTGCGAAGGCGTCGTCCGTCGAGTCCTGGCTGTTTCCGGGGTTCCGGAAATAGGCATGACCACCAAAATTGTTCTGCGTCGGGTCGGTCCAGTAGGACTCCGGGAACTGTCCCGGGCCCGAAACGATCCGGCGCCACGTTGCCACCTCGGTGAGCGTGTCTACGAACTGCGACGGGTCTGGACGCCAGAAGTCGGCAGCGTCGTCGTCCGAATCCACGAAGTAATAACCTGTCGAGATCGGCGGCTGCGTGCGTGGGTTGTCCGCAGCAAGGACGAACGGCAGAGGATAGGAAGCAACAGGGTTACGCGCCCCGCTCTTCCGCTGGATCTCCTCTCCATCCTTCCCGTCTGCAGCAACGGCCACTCCAACACCGAACAGGCTGCAAATGAGGGCAAGAAGTAGAAATCTTCTGCTCATGAAAACCTCAGTAGTGAGTACGTGAATAATGGTGCAGTAAATGTCGATTCAACGTCGGGGTAAACACAATCAATACCCCCGCAACGCCAATGCGGCGGGGTAACGAAGTCGTAAAATGACCAATTCGTCATTCATAGTCAAGCGGAAACTTTGCGCCCGCAGTCATCCAGACTCAAGATCCTGCGAGAAACCGCCAACTGGTTCAACTCGGAGACGTGGGACAGAGTTACAGGGAAGTTTTCAACCATGGAAATTTTTCTGGCCCGGCACGGTCTCCCGGTCCCTGGCTATGCGCTCGATCATGGTAGCCAGAAAGCCCCCTTCCACTTGTTTCACCCGGTTCTGAAGGGCTTCCGGCGTGTCGGACGGCAGCACCGGTACCCGCTCCTGGGCGATCACGGCACCTTCATCGAAGTGTTCGGTGACCCAGTGGACGCTGACGCCGGTCTCTTTCTCGCCGGCCTCGAGCACGGCACGGTGAACGTTCAGCCCGTACATCCCTGCGCCACCATGCTTAGGCAACAACGCCGGATGCGTGTTGATCACCCGTCCATCAAGGGCGTGGATCACCGTTTCCGGCAACAGCCGCAGAAAACCGGCCAGCACAAGGATCTCCACCTGGGCGCGCTCCAACTCCGCGATCAACCGCGCTCCGAAAGTGGAAGGGGGCTCGTAGGGCACCACCACGGTCTCGATGCCAAACGCCGCACCAACCTGCAGGATCCCGGCTTCCGGTTTTGAGGAGATCACCCGGCAGACATGATACGGGCACGCTCCCGGCGGCTGTGATGCCTCGTGAACCAGCACACTGTGTGTGGTCGACCCCGCACCCGACCCCAGGATCGCCACTCTCATCGGCCCTTGCTGCTCAGCTCTTCGGTCCATCGACCACAAAGATCATCGACCGTATGTGCCCGTACAATGGGAACTTGTGCACATTCCGCAGGTGTTATGCCACCCATTCCCCATTCCCCATTCCCCATTCCCCATGACCACGACTGCACGCGTTGTCATCGCTCTTCTAGCGATCATTTCCTTCCCGTCCTTGTCGATAGCACAGGATACCACCGATGTTGCCACAGGAACGATCGTCGGCGAAGTGACCGACGCCGTGACCCAAAGCCCGGTGATCGGCGCTACGATCCGCGTGGTGAACTCCACGAAAGGGGCTATCAGCGGCAGCACCGGACGCTTCACGATCAAGGACGTGCCCGCCGGACTCCGCACGCTGCGTGTGACCGCACTCGGATATGATGCCGTGGAGTACAACGACCTGGTGGTGAGTCCGGGCAAGCCGGTCACGGTGAGTGTGCGGATGACGCAAGGCACCGTTGAACTCGAAGGCGCCGTGGTCACCGCCGATGCCTTCCGCAAGGACGTGCAGACGGTGACCTCCACCAACCTGCTCACCGCCGAAGAGGTCCGTCGAGCTCCGGGCGTGCAGGAAGACGTGGTGCGCGCTATCGCCCTGCTGCCGGGCGTGGCCGTAACGGCGGCCGGACGCAACGACCTGGCGGTGCGTGGGGGAGCCCCCTTTGAGAACCTGTTCCTGGTGGACAACATCGAGGTGCCCAACATCAACCACTTCGGCTCCCAAGGGTCCACCGGCGGCCCGCTGTCGCTGATCAACGTGGATCTCGTCGAAGAGGTCTCGCTTTCGACAGGGGGCTTTGGACCGCGCTTCGGCGACCGTCTGTCGTCGGTCACGTCGCTGGGCCTCCGCAAGGGCAATCAAGACCGTCTGGCCGGCGAGCTGAACCTGAGCACCACGGGCTTCAGCGCCATCGGTGAAGGCCCGATCGGTGATCGGGGGACGTTCTTTGTAGCGGCCCGACGCAGCTATCTGGACCTGATCTTCGGCCTGGCGGGATTCGGCTTCATCCCGGAGTACTGGGATTTTTCTACCAAGCTCACCTACGATCTTGATGACCGCAACGCCTTGTCGTTCGTGGCCATTGGCGCCCTCGACCAGGTGAAGTTCAACAACACGGAAGACAACCTCTACGATAACAGCCGTGTAACAGCCCCTTCCCAGAATCAATACTTTGCCGGACTGACCTGGCGCCGGCTCTTCGACCAGGGATTCTACACCGTCACCCTTGGCCGCACCTTCAGCGTGTTCAACACGGTACAGCAGGACAGTCTGGCCAACGTGGTCTTTCAGACCAACTCGCGCGAGGGCGAGAACTCGCTCCGGGCCGATCTGGTGTGGTTGCCGGATACCGACCTGGAACTCGCTGGCGGCGTGATCGGCAAGTATGCCAGCGCGCTGGAGTACGACGTGGTCGTGCCGGGATACGCTCGCCTGGACTCGATCGGAACACCTCGTCCGCTGACGGTGGATACGGCCTTTACCGCCCTAAAGTACGGTGTCTACGCCCAGGCGACGTGGCAGTTCGCTTCGCAATGGAAATTGTCAGTAGGTGGTCGGGTGGACGGCTTCAACTACCTCGCGCAGAACGTGGTGGCGTCGCCCCGCGGATCGCTGCAATTCGGTGTTGCCGAGGGCATGACGTTCTCGATCTCGGGTGGACAGTACTATCAGGCGCCACAGTACATCTGGTTGATCGGCGACCCGAGCAATACCTCCACGCTCAAGCCGCTGCGAGCCGACCAGGGCGTGATCAGCTGGGAGTGGATCGCGCGCACCGACCTGAAGATCCAGATCGAAGGCTACTATAAAGCCTACTCGGCCTATCCGGTGCGGTTGTTTCGTCCACAAGCCGTGCTGGCACCGGCCGGATTCGACGACATCAACAACGACATTCCATTCGGACTGGAGCCCCTTGCCAACAGCGGCACCGGAACGGCGTATGGTGTAGAGCTCTTCATCCAGAAAAAGCTGAGCGCCGATCTGCCTCTGTACGGCCTGCTCAGCCTGTCGTTGAACCGCACCGAGTTCATTGCCGACGACCAGACCACACGTCTCGGTGCTTTCGATACGCCGTTCATCAGCACCCTTGCTCTGGGGTGGCGTCCGGACAACTTCTGGGAGATCAGCGGCAAGGTCCGCGCCTCGCAGGGCTTGCCCACCACGCCCTACATCACCACGCCGGAACGCGCCGCCGAAACCGGCTTCCCGGTGGGCTCACTGGACTTTGCCTACTACAACCAAGGCGACCGACTCCCCTTCTTCTACGCCGTGGACCTGCGCGTGGACAAGCGGTGGTTCTTCTCGGGCTGGCAGTTGATCACCTACATCGACGTGCAGAACGTGACCGGACGCCAGAACGTGTCGGGCAATCAGTTCGATCAACGTACAGGACAAGTGGTGCAGAACACCAGTATCGGCGTGCTGCCATCCATCGGCATCAACGTGGAATTCTAGCTTGTAGGAAGCAGTGGGTCGGCCACCGACTTGAACCCTGACACCGCCAGTCTTCAATCTCGTTTGGAGACCGTTTCCGGGAGGCGTTTGTGGTGGTCACTTGAACGCGGGAAACGGTGGTCCATTAGGGCTGCTTGATTCGACAAGCACATCAGATGTCACTTGCTGCCTGGGCGGAATGTATTGTGGCAGCGTCTGCTTGCCTTGTGCGTACACAAGGCCTGAGCCATGCAATGCGAAGAGCACAGCCAAGAGTACTGCTATGATGTAATTCCTTGCCATATCTGGTTCTAATCGTACCGGATGATGCGGAAGCCGAACATCTGATCATTGAGCCCAGCAGGAAAGCTGTTTCTTCCCCTGAGTGATTCATATCGCGGTGAAGTCGATGTGTAGGTTCCACCACGTATCATCCTTGAGCCTTTGCCGGTCAAGACCAGTGGATCAATGACGCCATCAGAAGTGTACACGGAATAATTATCAACCGCCCATTCCATCATGTTGCCGATCATGTCATACAGGCCCCACGCGTTCGGTTCGCGCGTGCCTACTGCATGCGGCTGCCGCACGCCGTCAATGGCACAGTTATCGTACAACCAGGCAAATCGAAACTGGGATGCTGTGAGTGCTGAGAGCTCTTCTCTGGTGGCATCCGGTGCCACATCGTCGACTCCATACCATATCGATGTATCACCTGCCGACGCTGCATACTCCCACTCAGCCTCTGTCGGGAGACGGTAGCCGTCAGCTGTCTGATTGACTTCGACACTATTTCCAATATTCGAATAGACCTTTTCATAGCCGTGCAGTTCTGACAGCCGGTTACAGAATTCCAAGGCTTCGTAGAACAGGACATCCTGGATCGGGAGTACATCTCCTTTGAACTGGCTGCGATTCTCGGTCATGACACGGTGCCACTGCGCCTGCGTGACTTCGTGGATGCCCATCCAGAAGGACCGTGTCAGTGTTACCTGATGCTTGGGGCTAGAAACTGGTAGCAGCTTGTCGTAGGCTGCATCCGTGCCCATCATAAATGTTCCTGCTGGAATCAGGACCATCTGTATGGAATCTCCAGGAATCCGATTGGGATTGCTCATGACAAAGTCCAGGCCGTTGACGTCCGCGTCAGTGATCGTCACTTGCCGAGTGGTGGGTGTGAACTCGCGACCTTGTTTAGATGGCATTATCGCAAAGGTGCCTGCTCGAACGGAGTCGATCTTGTAGCCACCGAGTGAGTCCGTTAGAGCCGATCGTGAATCGATCGTAAGCAGAACACCGGCTACAGATTCACCGGGATCACTCGTTGTGACCGTGCCACTGACAGAGTAGGTCCGACCTCCGCTTGGGCCGGAGGTGTCTTCGCCACTGCATGATGATGACAGTGCGGCCAAGGACAGCAAGCACATAAGCGTTGTCAGTGCTGTCATATTCGAGATACGTTGCTTCATCCTATTCCCTGTATGTCTCATGGATCATCTATTGGTCTATGACTGGCCAAGATGCACAATGCGTTTACGGAGTTCGAGCAAGTCGGAATCCTACCGACGGACTGCCTACCGCCCATCGAACGGTCTCTCGGTACCGTAGCGAGTGGTTCTGCAGCAGCAAGTGGCCGAAGCTCGAGCCACGAGCAACACGATACTGTTCAGGCACAAGTACCAGTGGATCGGTTGCTGGTTCAGCGGAAAAGGATAACCACGTGTCTTCGACCATCTCCTGGACGTTTCCGATCATATCGTGCAGACCGTAACCATTGGGCTTCAGGCGACCCACCGGCTGCGGAGATCCAAAGGCTCCGCCCGTGTTGTCCTCTGTCCAGGCATACTGATTGATCTGCTTGATCACCCTCTCATAGTCGGCCTGACGGTATCCGTCTACCGGATCGTCTACGGCATATAATGATGTGGTATCCCCCGCCGAGGCAGCGAACTCCCATTCAGCTTCCG
>JANJTN010000112.1 GCA_024711065.1 bacterium | reverse complement strand
CGTCTGGTGATCCGTGATGAAGAGGATACCGTATCCCGACTGACCGACTCGCTGGAAACGGCGTTCGATGTGGGGAACGGTCGAGTGATCATTCGTCGCCTGGATCCCGCCGCCGACGAACGCGACCTGTTCTTTTCCTCGCGCTTCGAGAGTGCGAAGACCAAGGTGCAGTACATCGAACCCGAACCGCGGTTGTTCTCCTTCAACAATCCCTTCGGGGCTTGCCCCACGTGCCAGGGCTTCGGTCGGTCCGTGGGCATTGACGAAGACCTGGTGTTTCCGGACCGCACGCTGTCGCTCAAACGTGGTGCCATTCATCCGTTCCGCGGCGAGACGTTCGGCGCTCATCTGCGCACGCTGCTGCGCGAAGCGTCGGACGCCGAGATCCCGGTCGACAAGCCCCTTCACAGTCTGACCCCGGATCAGATGCACAAAGTGATGGACGGAGTAGGCACCTATATCGGGGTGAATGGCTTCTTCCGCATGTTGGAGGACAAGTCCTACAAGACCCATTACCGCGTGATGCTCAGTCGGTATCGCGGATATACCCGCTGCCGTGCCTGTAGCGGTTCTCGTTTGCGGACGGCCGCCCGGCAAGTGTTCGTGGCCGACAGGAATCTGCCAACGGTGGTGGGGATGACGCTGAGCGAGGCACGGGACCACTTCGACGCACTCAAGGTCTCCCGTTCGCAGGAAGAGATGGTGGGACAGATCCTGATGGAGATCCGACGTCGCCTACACTTGCTCTGCGACATCGGGTTGGACTACCTCACGCTGGATCGACTGTCGCATACGCTTTCCGGTGGAGAGTCCCAGCGGATCAATCTGGCAACCTCCCTCGGCTCGGCCCTAGTGGGTACGCTGTACGTGCTGGACGAACCAAGTATCGGCCTGCATCCCCGGGATACCCATCGTCTCCTGGCCATCCTCGAACGGTTGCGCACGCTGGGTAATACGGTGGTGGTCGTGGAGCACGATCTGGATGTGATCGCTACGGCAGACCACATCATCGACATTGGTCCACGGGCCGGTGAACACGGTGGGGAAGTGGTGTATGCCGGGAGTCTGGAGGAGATGCGGACCAGTGGCCATTCGCTGACGGCCGAGTATCTGCGCGGCGAGCGCGAAGTGGCGGTCAAACAGTCCTACCGCAAAGGATCCGGCAAAGAGATCACCATTCGGCGTCCGGTGCATCACAATCTGAAAGGCGACGACGTTGCCATCCCCATCGGCAAGCTCACGGTGGTGACCGGCGTATCGGGGTCGGGTAAGAGCTCGCTGGTGCACGACGTGATCTATGGCGGCATCCAGCGGGTCTTCGGCGGCTACTCCGGCGAGGTGGGAGCTTGCGAGCGTATCGAGGGTCTGGCCAACATCGAAGCCGTGGAGATGATCGATCAATCGCCGATCGGACGTTCCTCGCGATCCACACCGGCCACCTACACCAAGATCTTCGATCTGATCCGCGATGCCTTTGCATCCACGCAGGCGGCCAAGCAGATGGGCTGGAAGCCCGGACACTTTTCCTTCAACGTGAAGGGTGGCCGCTGCGAGACGTGTGAAGGTGAAGGCCGCGTGACCATCGAGATGCAGTTCCTACCGGATATCGAGCTGCCGTGCGAAGCCTGCGGTGGCACGCGCTACAAAAAGGAAGCCCAGCACATCCTGTATGAAGGCAAGTCCATCATCGACGTGTTGAACATGACGGTGACCGAGGCGATCGCTCACTTTACGGACCTTCCGAGGATCGTGGCCAAACTGCAGATCCTTCAGGATGTCGGCCTGGGATACCTGCGGCTGGGTCAACCGTCGTCGCACCTATCCGGCGGCGAGGCCCAGCGCATCAAGCTAGCCAGCCACCTGGATACACAGCGGGCCGGGAACACGCTGTTCATTTTCGACGAGCCCACTACGGGCCTGCACATGCACGACGTTTCGGCACTGCTGCAGTCCTTCGATCGCCTGGTCGAAGCCGGCCATACCGTCCTGATCATCGAACACAACCTGCATGTGATGGCCGCTGCCGACTGGATCATCGACCTGGGTCCTGAAGGGGGCTCGTCCGGCGGACACGTGATCGCCACGGGTACGCCCAAGCAGGTCGCCAAGGTCAAAGAGTCCTACACTGGGCAAGCGTTGAAAGCCTTTTTTGCGCAACGTACCGGCAAGCCCCTTTCCGAGAAGGTCCAAGAATGAACCTGCGCACCACGCTTCGTGTGGTGATCTCCACGGCGGTATTGGTGGCTGCCACGTGGTGGGTGCTGCGCTCGGCCGACATGGCGCTGATGGCGGACCTGTTCGTGCATTCGTCGTGGGGACTGCTGTTGGCATCGGTTCCGGTGATCCTTGTGAGCCACGTGATCCGCGCTTCACGATGGATCCGTTTACTGTCGAAGGCCGACGTTCGCCCCGGTTTTTCGGCGGCGTTTTCCAGCGTGATGATCGGCTATGCGGCCAACACCCTGATCCCACGCAGTGGTGAACTATTGCGGCCGTATGTGCTTACGCGACGCAGCTCCATTGCCTATGCCACTACCTTGAGCAGCGTGGTGGTAGAACGCATCCTGGATCTGATCACGCTGCTCTTCGGGATCGCCATCCTGGTAACGCTTCGGTCCGACGTGGTCAGCAAAGCCCTGCCCGGATTCACCGTGACCACCATGATCCTGGCCTTTGCTGTGCCGGCGCTGGCGATGGGCGTCCTGCTGATCCTGGTGGCATTCACCAACGTAGGTGCGCGCCTGATCAATGCGCTGATCCGACCCTTTCATGCGCCGTTGGCCGATCGGGCCGTCCGTTTCATGCAGGAGGTCCGTGTAGGCGCGGCCGCTCTTACCGACCGATCCACGTGGGGTCCGGTGATCCTGGAATCCGCCCTGATCTGGGCCGTCTACATCGTACCCCTCTGGCTGGTCCTGGAAGCGATGCCGTGGCAGGGAGCCCCCTTCACCTTTGCCGATGCCGGCATTCTGTTGATCGTCACAGCCATCGGCGTGACCATTGCGCCCACACCCGGCGCGGTGGGTGTCTATCAGGGATTTGCCCAGGTGGCCATGATCCGCATCTATGGGGCAACACCTACCGAAGGTCTGGCTTTTGGGGTGCTGGCCTGGGTGATGAACTACGGTGTGGCCCTCGTGGTGGGCGGACTCTTTTTGGTGTTGGAAATGCGCCGCGGACTCCGCTGGTCCGAAGCGGCTGCTACTGCCCCGGACTCAGCCGCTGCGACTCGGGAATCCTCGAAGCCGTAGTTTTGTTGTTCTGCCGTCAACGGCAGCGCCTGTTCACCCAACCTCATCCTGATCATGTCTCAGATCTCAACCGACGTCATCATCATTGGTGCAGGCCCATGCGGCCTGTTCACGGTCTTCGAGGCCGGACTCCTCAAGTGGCACTGTCACTTGATCGACTATCTGCCGCTTCCGGGCGGACAGTGTGCCGAGATCTATCCGAAGAAGCCGATCTACGACATCCCAGGTTATCCCTCGGTACTGGCCGGCGAACTGGTGGACAATCTGATGGAGCAGGCCAAACCATTCCACCCCACGTTCTCGCTGGGTGAACGCGCCGAATCGCTGGAGAAACTCGACGACGGTACCTTCCGTGTGGTCACTAGCCGCGGCACCACCGTGGTAGGCAAAACGGTCTTCATTGCAGGGGGCTTGGGTTGCTTCGAACCGAGAAAGCCCTCGATCGACAACCTGGCCGACTTCGAGGACCGTGGTGTGGATTACATCGTGCGTGATCCGGAGACCTTTCGCGGCAAGCGCGTAGTGATCGGTGGTGGGGGAGACTCGGCACTGGATTGGACGATCGTGCTGGCCGACATTGCAGCGCACGTCACGCTCGTCCACCGCAGTCAACAGTTCCGTGCCGCACCGGATTCCGTGCATAAGGCGCAGACGTTGGCCGATGCCGGACGCATCACGATGATCACGGATGCCCAGGTAACGCATCTGCTCGGGACGGACCGTCTTACCGGCGTCACCTTAACGCATAACGACGGATCGACGGACGACCTGACCGTGGAGCACTTCATCCCGCTGTTCGGGCTGTCTCCCAAACTCGGCCCGATCGGCTCGTGGGGTCTGGGTCTCGAGAAGAACGCCATCACGGTTGATCCGACCACGTTCATGACGAACGTCGAAGGCGTGTATGCCGTTGGCGATATCTCGGAGTATCCGAACAAACTCAAGCTGATCCTGTGCGGCTTCCACGAAGCTGCCGTCGCCCTGAACGTGGAGTATCAACGTCAGCACCCCGAGAAGAAGCACGTGCTGAAGTACACCACCGTAACGGGGATCTCCGAACTCCCGTAAGCATATCCCGCAAAGCTTGCTATCAAACGAAACAGGGGAGTCGCTCACGCGACTCCCCTGTATTGTTTTACGTGACTGTGGACCAGTGCCTGGTCTTAGAATCGAAGACCCAAACCCACCTTGAACGACGACATCGTCAGGTTCACCGGCACGTCACCATGGCCCTCGATGCCTTGCACTACGGCTTCCACCGAACTGAACTTGGTGTTGTAACGCAGGTCCACCACCAGGAAGGACAAGACCGTGACATCGATACCGGCGGCAAAGCCCACTTGGAAGCTGCTTTCGTCCAGATCGTACTCCGTGCCGTTGATCGTGTTCGTAGCCGACATGATGTAGCTGAACGCCGGGCCAACGTAGATCGATGGTTGAACGATCAGGGGATCGAGGAACTGGAGTTTGAACAACACCGGAAGCCGGAGTGAGTTGATCTTGGTCTCGCTCATGATCGGCTGACCGGAGAGCAACGCCGTGAACGTGTTCTGTCCGGACTCCGACACATACATCAGCTCCGGTTGGATGCCGAGCGAGATCACACCCTTGGTGGACCAGGTGAAGAAGGCACCCACAGCCCAGGACGTTGCAGTCTCTGACTGTGCGCCTTCGGGCAGGTTCTCATAGCTCGGAAGTCCCCAGCCAACCCAGCCCTTTACACCGAACGCCGGACCACCGGCTGGTTCCTTCTCTCCTGCGTCCGCTTCCTGTGCCACCGCTGTCCCGGCGCATACCAGGCACACCGCAACCATCGTAAGCCAATATTTCATGGCCTTCCTCCCAAAACGTGAAATAAGCGGCTCGCTTGGTGGAGCGGTGCAGAACCCTACGCGGTCCGAGCCAGTTGGTATCGATCTACAGCCGCTGCGACCCCCAGGCCTAGAGCGGTGTACATCCAAGTGCTTAACACTCCATTCAGCAGGAAGTTCCCACCGTCACGGTAGAACGCCAGGCCGGCGGTATAGCACATCACCAGGCCTTCAAGCGTCATCGGATACAAGCCCCCTGCCATCCACACGGCAAAATTGGTGACCAGGAAGAAGCCGATGCCGGCGATCGTTCCGCCCACCAACGTGGTCCGCACCGCCGAAGCGGAGGCAAACAGGCGTCCCATCATGGCGATGGCCGCCACGGAGCCATACACGGCCCATTGCGTGCCGTGCAAGGCATAGTCCCAGCCCATCACCAGGCCCAGAGCCACGTCGCTCAGCACCATGGCCGCCAACGGTACGATCAAGGCCAAGCTGCGGCGCGACAGGGCAGCACCGCCCACAAGGGCAATGGCCATCACCGGCGTGAAATTCGGCCAGTGTGGGATCAGCCGACTCATCGCAGCAAGGGCGATGACGGTGATGATCGTTGCGTCGATCTTGGTTGATCGTACCATGGAAGACTCCTTGACTAACACGTTGATCTGACGGGGAATACCGATGCCAGATCTTTACTTTACATAATGCAGATTATATCCACGCAGTGTCATGCTCGAGCATCGCTTCTCAGGCATTCACGGTCTTGCCGGCCAGCGCTTCGGTCACTTTGTCGGCAGCGTCCTGCAGCGTTGCAGCAACCAGGAAGTTCAGACCGGACTTCTTGAGGATCTCGCGGGCTTCTTCGGAATTCGTTCCGTCCAGGCGCACGATCACCGGCACGTCGACCTTCACATGCTCCAGAGCCTGCAAAATGCCGTTGGCCACACGGTCGCACCGAACGATCCCGCCAAAGATGTTGATCAAGACCGCTTCCACGTGCGGATCGCTCATCATAATGCGGAAGGCATTCTCGATGCGCTGCACATTGGCTCCGCCGCCCACGTCCAGGAAGTTCGCCGGCTCGCCGCCAGCCAGCTTGATGATGTCCATCGTGCCCATGGCCAGGCCTGCGCCGTTCACCATGCAGCCCACGTTACCATCCAGCTTGATGTAGTTCAGATCGTGCTTTCCAGCCTCAACTTCCAGCGGATCCTCTTCGTCCACATCGCGCAGCGCAGCGTATTCCGGATGACGGAACAAGGCGTTGTCGTCGAAATTCACCTTGGCATCAAGCGCGATAAAGTCTCCATCCACGGTCTCAACCATGGGATTGACTTCCAACAGACTGCAATCCATGGCCTCATAGGCCTTATACAGCTTCTCAATGAATGCCACGAAGCTCTTGAAACCTTTGCCACTTAGGCCAAGGCCGAAAGCCAGCCGGCGGGCTTGGTATCCCTGGAAGCCGATCGCCGGATCGACATGTTCTTTCAAGATCTTCTCCGGTGTTTCCTCAGCTACGGTCTCGATATCCACACCGCCTTCGGTAGACACCATGATCACGTTACGTCCGATCGAGCGGTCCAGCAGGATCGAGCAGTAGTATTCGTGACCAATGTTGCAGCCTTCTTCGATCAACACCCGGTTCACGATCTTGCCGGCCTCGCCGGTCTGGATCGTTACCAGACGGTTACCCAGCAGACCCTCGGCCACGCGATAGGCCTGATCGGCAATGTTGCCGCTATGCAACACGGTCACTCCGCGAAGGGGCTTGCCATTGAAATCGATCTGCTCACCCGTGGTGGGATGGTACACTAGCCCCTTGCCGCGTCCACCAGCGTGGATCTGCGACTTCACCACAACCGCGCTCACTCCTTGCGACACGAACTCGGTGAACGTGACCGCGCCGGCATCGGCGGCATTGAAGACCGCACGGCCTTTCAGGACCGGTACTCCGTAGCGCTTGAGAAGTTCTTTGGCTTGATACTCGTGAATGTTCATGACTTCCTCTAATTTGACTTCGCAGTTATGAGAGATACACCTCTGTCTCTCGTGCAGGCTTTCGTTGTAGCCGACACGAAAGCACAAAAATACCAAACAGCCCGCCACCACCCCAATCAACGTTATCACCACCGATCCATGCGCACTGCCCTCCCCTATCTCGTTGTCCTGCTGGCAGCGGTCATCTGGCTCTCGGTACGGCCCCTCTTTGAGGACCGCTCGCTGGGGTCCCCAAAGAATCCGGTGCGGATCATGCTCACGCCTTCGACGGACGCCCAGGCCATCATTCAGAACGGCGACGTGCTGGCACGGTACATCTCCGAGCAGACCGGTATCGCTGTTAAGGTAGACGTGCCGAACTACTACATCACCGTGGTAGAGGCCTTCGGAACGGATCGAGCGGATATCGCGATCATGAACACGTTCTCCTACCTGTTGGCCCATTCCAAGTACGGCGCCGAGGCCGTGCTCCGCGTTGCTCGTCGGTACGGAGAGTTGAGCTATCGCGGCGAGTTCATCGTCCGGCACGATTCGGGCATCGACTCCCTGGAGGACCTGCGAGGGCGTACCATTGCCTATGTGGATCCGTCATCCACGTCCGGCTTTATCTACCCTAAGGAAATGCTGCGTGAACGCGGCATCCAGACCCGTGAGGAAATGTTCGCCAACGGACACAATCAGGTGGTGTTGAAGGTGTATCAGGGCGAGGTGGACGCCGGTGCGGTGTTCTACTCCCCTACCGATACGGTCACGGGAGAGATCCTGGACGCACGCTGCAAGATCGCGCCGCAGCATCCGGATGTGTACGACGTGGTAAAGATCCTGGCGCTGACCCGAGAGATCCCG
>JANJTN010000110.1 GCA_024711065.1 bacterium | reverse complement strand
AAGAACAAGCTGGGTACGTTGCGTGATGTGGGGCTGGGCTATCTTCGACTTGGGCAGCAGGCTCCCACGCTTTCCGGGGGCGAAGCGCAGCGTGTGAAGCTGGCAACGGAACTGTCGCGAGTCAGCACTGGACGCACGCTGTATCTGTTGGACGAGCCTACGACCGGATTGCATTTCGAGGACATTCGGATCTTGCTCAAGCTGCTGGATCGCTTGGTCGATCGTGGTAATACCGTGGTGGTGATCGAGCACAACCTGGATGTGATCGTCCATGCCGACCATGTGATCGACCTCGGGCCGACCGGTGGTTCGGGCGGTGGACGGATCGTAGCGGCCGGTACACCAGAGCAGATCGCGCATGTTGATGAGAGTCTTACCGGACGCTATGTGCAGGACGAACTTTCAGCGAACCGGCGCCGTTAAGATTCAATGTGTCCCCTATGGGGATCGTCTTTTCCGAGAATAGTCTGTTTCACACGTCCTTTCTGCACGAAGCCGTACGTCCATGACACCATCTTCACAAGACGATATCAGAGCCGAGATCCTGGAGCTGGTAATGACCCATGCGGATCTCCAGGCATCGCCGGAGGTGCTGGAGCGCGTGCGCCGGTTCTTGCTGCAACGTCCGATCACGGATGCAGACCGCGCCCAGGTGGCCGTTGAAGCGCTCCGCGAAGCAGGCGTGATGGCCTCCATCAGGATGCAGGATGGACGGCCCGTTCTGGACATTTCCGGTAAGATCCATTCTTTCTTGTCGTCCGACTGGTCGCTTCCGCCGATCAAGGGCTTACGGGAAGAGCATCATGCTGCCGTTCGATTTCGGGATGTGTGGCCCTATATCCGCCGCCTCTTGCGGGATGAGAAACGGGACATCTGGTACGTAGCCATCTACGGCACACTATCGAGCCTCTTGGGCCTTGTGGTCCCGTTATCATCCCAGGCCATCGTCAACGCCGTTGCCCTGGGGGTCTTCAACCAGCAGCTGGTGGTGCTCTGCGCCGTGGTCTTTGTTGCGATGGTCTTTATGGCGGGCCTTGCCGTACTGGAACGACACACGATCGATCTGCTGCAGCGTCGGCTGTTCGTCCGTACGGCCTTCGACATCGTGTACCGACTTCCTCAGATGGTGCGTGCTCGTCTGGCTACCACCTATGCACCAGAGCTGGTGAATCGTTTCTTTGATGTGATGACCGTGCAGAAGTCGATCGCCAAGTTCCTGCTCGATGGGATCAATGGCGTGCTGGTGCTTCTAACGGGCCTGATCCTGTTGGGATTCTATCATCCCTTTTTTCTGGTGTACGATCTGGTCTTTATGCTCTTCGTGCCCATTCTGGTCTTCCTGCTCGGCCGTGGAGCGATCGCCTCGGCGGTGGTGGTATCGAAGCGCAAGTATGAAGCTGCGGCATGGATCGAGGATGTGGCCCGCAATAACATTGGCTTCAAGCTCACCAACGCTGCCGGTTTTGCCTTTGACCGGATCGACGATATTGGGGGCAGATACGTCGGAGCCAAACAACTCCACTTTGCCGTTCTCGCTCGGCAGATCCTGGGGTCGTACCTTTTCAAGGCCGTAGCAACGGTTGGGATCCTCGGACTGGGTGGCATCCTGGTGATCGAACAGCAGATCTCGCTTGGTCAGCTGGTAGCCGCCGAGATCATCATCATTCTGATCCTTGGTGCGCTGGAAAAGCTGTTGGGTCAGCTGGACGCCTACTACGACTTTGTGGCAGCCCTGGACAAACTGTCGATGATCTCCGAGCAGCCCCTTGAGTCGATCGGAGGCGACCGGATCTCTTCGTCCAAGCCGCTCGAGATCGCCCTCCAGCATGTAGCGATCAAGTTGGGCGAGCAGTCGGTGTTGCGAGACGTCTCATTCAGTGTGCCGTCGGGTGGCCGGGTGTCGCTGGTTGGCAGGAGCGGCTCCGGGAAGTCCACTATTCTGAACCTGATCTCTGGCGTGCACCGTCCGGATCGTGGCGCTGTTCTGATCGATGGACACGACCTGCGTCAGCTGGATGTGGCCGCACTGCGGGACCACATCGGATACGTGCTGCCGGAAGACTCCATCGTACAGGGTACGATACGCGAGAACATTCTTCTTGGACGCGACCTGCCGAAAGAGAATCTGGATTGGGCGATGACGGTATCGCGTCTCACCCAGCAGGTCCAGGAACTTCCCGATGGACTGGATACCCTCGTTCCGTCCGGCGGTGAGACGATCTCGTTTGGCATGCGCCGCCGGATCCTCTTCGCCAGGATGATCGTTCATCGGCCGCAGGTGCTGTTGATCGATGAAGCCTTCGACGGGATCGAAGATGCCGTCAAACTGGCCATGCTGGATGATCTGTTCGCATGGCCGCACTGGACCATCATCAACGTATCCCACGATCCCGAGTTGGTGCGCAAGACCAATCTGGCCTACGTGCTCGACAGCGGATCGATCTGTGAAACAGCCGCTCCGTCTGAACTGGCCCATCGTCGGGACTCGATCTTTACATCGCTGTTCCCGGATGAAGACACATTCCGTACCCAGGGAGGTCAGTGATGAGTGCCGAACGTATGGAACCATTGTGGACGCCGGTGGAAGGCAAGATCCATCCGGTACGCCGGACCAGTTTTCTGCTTACGAGAACACCCAAACATCACCGCTGGCTGGCATCGATCCTTCTTGCACTACTGGTGGTGAGCATCGTGTTTCTCGTGGCCGTACCGTGGCAGCAAACGGTGGTTGGCTCGGGCAAGGTTACGTCCTTTGCGCCGGAGGCACGACCGCAGACCGTGGAGAGCACGATCAGCGGACGCATCGTAAAGTGGTACGTGGCCGAAGGCGCGGCCGTCACGAAAGGCGATACGATCGCTGTGCTGGCCGACATCAGCGTCAACTTTCTCGACACCAACCTGATCAGCCGCCTGACGCGTTTGCGGGACCGAACCTTTGACGCCCAGGAGCAGGCGATCAATGTGGCCATTCAGCGTCGTCGCCAGAGTGAGCAACGCTACAAGCAAGCCACTGCTTCCTATGAGAACGCTCTGGTCCAGATCGCTACAGCTCGCGTACGGTACGACCGGGCCGACACGCTGTTCCGTCAGAACCTGGCTTCGCGGAGAGACCTGGAGACGGCGCAGCTGAATCTGCAAAAGGCGATGGCCGACTCGATCTCCAGTGCGGCTTCGATGAACGCCGCGCTGCAGGATGTGGATGCCTTTCGCGCCGAAGAAGAACGCGTGATCAGCCAGGCCTTTGTGGCGATGCAGGAGGCCGATGTGCGCCTTGCCAATGCCGAAGGACGTGTTGGCGCCGGAACGATCATCGCACCGATCAATGGCACCATCGTGCGCATTAGCAAGTTCGGCGCCGGTCAAACCGTGAAGCAGGGTGAACAACTGGCGGTGATCGTCCCCACCACGTCCGATCAGGCTGTGGAGATCTACGTGAGTGGCATGGACGCGGCCATCGTCGAACCTGGACGCTCCGTCTCGTTGCAGTTCGCCGGCTTCCCGGCCTTCATGTTCTCCGGTTGGCAGAATGTGAGTGTTGGCGTGTTCCATGGTACGGTCAAAGTGATCGATGCCGTGGATGACGGCACGGGCCGCTTTCGACTGCTCGTGGTGCCCGACTCGAATCGTCGGGACTGGCCGGACCGACGGTTCCTGCGCCAGGGTACCGACGCCACCGGTTGGGTGATGCTCGAGGAAGTTGCCCTTGGCTACGAACTGTGGCGTCGCATCATGGGTTTCCCACCCGAGTTTCCGGTAGCGACCAAACCGCTCAAGGCCAAGGATGGGAAGGGGGCTTCTTCCGCCATGGATGAGAAGGAGGGGTCATGATCCGGCGCCTTCGGCTCCTGATGGCCCTCCTCTTCGCCGCGTCAACGGTTGGACAAGCGCAGCAGATCCTGGATCTTGAGTCCTACCTGCTGGCCGTCGAGCAGACCTACCCTGCCCTGCGGGCAGCTTCGTACGAGCCGGACCTGGCAGAAGCGGAGATCCGCAACGCCTTGGGGCGATTCGATCCCGATCTGCGCGTGGAGTACGAGTACAAGGACAAGGGCGGCACCGACAAGTTGAATTACCTTGACGGATCGCTGCAGTTGCCACTCAACATGATGTTCGGTCCAAAGCTCAAGGCTGAGTATCGTAGAGGTATCGGAAGTCAGATCGATCCGGAGAATGTGACGGCGTTACCTGGCGAAGCATCACTGGGCGTGGCCCTGCCGCTGTTGCAAGGGATCTTTACCGACAAACGGCGAACGGATCTGGCCAAAGCCTATCAGCGACCCGAGATCGCTCAAGCCCAGTATCGGATCGAACGCAATACCCTGCTCCGCACCGCCGGATGGGCCTATTGGGATTGGTCCGAAGCGGAGGCTGCGCTTGCCATTGCCGATACACTCTTACAGCTGGCAGAACTCCGCGCGTCCCAGATCGCCGCGCAGGTCCGGGCCGGCGAGCGTGCGGCGATCGACAGTGTGGAGATCATCCAGGAGGTGTACCGCCGTCAAGGCGTGCGCTTCGACGCCCTCCGCAAGGCCGAGCAGGCCCGTGTGAAGGCCGCCGTGTATCTGTGGAGTGGCGACGGTGTTCCGCGGGCGCTCACGGAAAGCCCCCTGCCCCCACCGCAGCAACTGGAGAGCGCACCGTCTGCCCAGCAGGCCACGGAGCAGGCACGCACGCAGCGTCCGGAAGTCACGCGCCTGACCGTGATGCAACGCATGGCCAGGTTGGATTCGGCGCTGTCGCGCGAATTCTTGCGCCCTTTTATCGAACTGGAGGCGGGACTGACCAGCTATGACGTCTCGACGATCGGCACCACCGACTACAAAGTGGGACTGACCATCTCCCAGCCGCTGCTCTTCCGTAGTGCATCGGCCGGTGCTCAGGTAGCGGACATCAACGTGCAGCGCGCGGACCTCTCGCAGCTGCTGGTACAGCGAGTGGTAGAAGCCGACGCACTGAATGCCCTTGTGGCCTTTTCACGAGCGGCCGACCGGATCAGCGCTGCCGAGGCCGAAGTTGATCTGGCGCGCACGATGGTGGAGGCTGAACGCCAGAAGCTGATCGCTGGTGACTCGAACCTGCTGCAGATCAATCTTCGTGAACGGTTCTATGCCGAAGCGCTGCTTCGCCTTCTGGCTGCTCGCGCCGATCATGCACGAGCCCGCATCGGCCTGCTGTGGGCAACGGGAACGATCTGAGCAGCGAACAGCGATCTGAGCAGCGAACAGCGAGTAGCGAGTAGCGAGTTAGCACATGCCAAGTACTCTCTGCTCGCTGCTTCAATCCTTATCTTTGCAGTCTTATCCGTCATCGATCCATTATTCTGTTACAAGTAGCATGAACATTTTGGTCTGCATTTCGCAGGTACCGGACACCACCACCAAGATCGCCGTGGGGCCGGATGGAACATCGATCAACCCGCAAGGCGTAAAATTCATTCTGAATCCGTACGACGAGTTCGCCATTGAGGAAGGCCTCCGCCTGAAGGAGAAACATGGTGGCGCGGTAACCACGGTAACCGTTGGCGGAGACGCCGGCAAAGAGATCCTTCGCACCGCCTTGGCCATGGGCTCGGATACGGCCGTATTGATCAAGGATGCTTCTTCGCCCGACTCGTTCGCCGTGGCGTCCAGCCTGGCCGCACTGGCCAAGGAGACCACGCCGGATGTGGTGATCTTCGGACGTCAGTCGATCGACTTCGACTCGTTCCAGGTCCCTTCGATGGTCGCCGAAATGCTTGGCTGGCCCAACGTCTCCATCGTGAGCGCTCTGGAGATCAACGGTACCACCGTGAAAGCCGAACGCGATATCGAAGGTGGGAAAGAGACCGTCGAAACATCGCTTCCGTGCGTGATCGCCGCCCAGAAGGGCTTGAATGATCCGCGTTATCCCAAGCTGCCGGACATCATGAAGGCCAAGTCCAAGCCGATCGAAGAACGGGCTCCCGCCGGTGCCGATGCTCGCGTAACGACGGTTGAGATGACGCTTCCCGAGTCGAAGCGCTTGAACAAGATCCTAGGTGACTCCGAGACGGACATCGCTGAACTGGTTCGCCTGCTGCATGAAGAAGCCAAGGTGATCTAAGGGCGAGGGGCGAGGGGCGAAGGGCATCTTCCCGATTCCCGATTCCCCATTCCCCATTCCCCCAGTCCCCCCGTCCCGAGTGCCCAATGCCCCAGGCCCAGTGCCCCCCAGCCCCCGGCCCCCAGGCCCCCCGC
>JANJTN010000107.1 GCA_024711065.1 bacterium | reverse complement strand
TTCTACGGCAGCCTTCGGGATAGCGCCCACGAACTCGTCGACCACTTCGCCGTTGACAAACAGCTTGACGTTGGGAATGCTTCGGACGCCATATTTCATGGCGTACTCCGGGAACGACTCCGTGTCGACCTTGGCCAGCGTCCAAGCGCCGTCGGCATCTGTAACCGCCTGCTCCAACACAGGTCCAAGCATCAGGCAGGGGGCACACCAGGCGGCCCAAAAGTCTACCAGCACGGGGGTTGTCTTGCTGCGCTCGATCACATCGCGTTCGAAATCCTGTACGTCGTACATGGTTCTCCTTGAATGAGAATGGTGAATTCAGACACCGTATTGACGAACTACCGCTGGTTTGATGACGGTGACCAACTCACAGTGTGCATATTGGCATGATGAAGAAGTATCGCAGCGTGGAAGAAGTGGTCAGCGACGCAGGTCCGGCCATGCGGAAGACGCTTGAAGCCCTCCGGTCCTCGATCAAGAAGGCGGCCCCGGGTATCGAAGAAGGGATCAGCTACAACATGCCCGGCTACAAGCTCAACGGGGTCGTGATGTGGTGGGCGGTGTTCAAGGATCACTACTCACTGTTCTTCCGGCCCGCCGTCAAGCAGCATTTTGCTGAAGACCTGGCGGCCTACAGCCAGACGAAATCCGCGATCCACATTCCCAAAGACCAGCGTTTTCCCGTCCGCCTGCTCACACGCATGATCAAACACGTTGTGCTACAGAATCAATCCAAGTCCTCCGGGAGGAAGCAATGAATCGTCTCCATCTCCTTGCCATGCTGATTGTGGCGACAACGGTGGCCTCGGCCCAGCCATGGTCGTTCTCCAGGATCCCGAATCCACCGGAACAACAGCTTGCTTATACGGTGCGGTGGCAACCGAACGTCGGCTATACGGTGGGTGCCACTGGCGTGGTGCGTTGGACAGGAGGCGAGCAGACAAGCTGGACGTTCTCCCGTGCGGGCAACCTGGAGGTGTGTGGGACGATCGACGCCGATGGCAACTATGTTGGCTTGCTTCGAGGTCGGATGCTGGTGCGCGTGCAGGGCGACTCGCTACTGGAACGGCCCGACCTGGTCTTCTCTACGGCCGGCACGGCCATGGGGCGGGGTCCGGGCGATGCCATCTTGCTCAGCCGACCGCATGCCACGCTGAAGGAGTTGTACGTGTACACCATCCACGGGATGGAGATCGTGGCGACCGATACACTCAACGTGGACTCGGTGGTTGCCACACGCCTGTACCAGCGGCCCACCGACAATGTGGTGTTCCTTTCGGCCCGCCACGTGGTGGATGCCGACACCGTGATCTCGACCTGGGCGCTTACCGTAGCCCCCTTCCCCTGGCAGCCTCATAACGAGGCGATCTGGGGCGACGTAGCCTTCTTCGGCAATGGCGAACGGGCCGTAGTGCCGGACTCCATCGAACGCGCCGCTATTGTTGCCGGCAACACCATCATCGGCATGAAAGGGGCTGACCGCGCCCGCCGCTGGGCGATGTACCGATCGACCGACGGGGGAGTAACGTACCACCCGCTGCCGGGACTGGACACGCTGCGTGCAACCGTAACCGCTCACGGAACGTGGTTCGACAGCACTCTGGCCTGCGCTACTTCGAACGAGATCGTGGTGATCACTGCCGACGGCGCCGTGTCTAGCAGCCAACTGCCGCAGGTGGAGCAATCCGTCTACATCCGCTATCTGGAACTGTTCCCCGGGCGGACCGATGTCCTGGCCTGTGGTGATGCCAGTGCATGGACCCTCGACCACCTCTACGACGTAGCCGCACGGCGGTGGGAACCGATGCGAGCGCTGATCCCGGATTCCCTCCGTTGGTATCGCTACTACGTGGCCGATCGATATCTGGTGATCAGCGACTCGCTGGATCAAGAGTGGCGGTTGGATCCGGTTACGGGACAGAACACGCGCATCGAGGGCGATAGTGGCGTTGATATTCCGTTTGCCGACGGCTTCACTCGAGGCGATGGACGCTTGTGGCTGAGCACGAATGACACCTGGTACGAAGTAGCCGAGGATGGTAAAGCCACCCGGCATCGCCTGGTTCTACCGAGATACGAGTCTGGATCACCGGTATCGTTGTACGGGCTGTTGGAAGGCTCCGACCGATCAATGATCGTTGGTACACGGGTCCCGTACCGAGAAGGCGACTCCAGCAAGCTGGTGCCAACAGCTGATCTGTGGGGTGTTCTGCGCACAACGGACAATGGGCAGACCTGGACGATGCACAACGACGGCCTGGATCGCAACACGTCGATCTGGGGCTTCGCTCGTGCGTCCGACGGCGTGATCTACCTTGGGGCCGGCTTCGATCTGGGTGCCGGCGCTACCCGGGGTGAGGTGTACCGTAGCACCGATGATGGTCGATCCTGGACCCAGGAAGCACGTCTGCTTCCAGCCACGATCAAGCGCGAATTCCAGCTACGTACCGGTCCGGAACAGGAATTGCTCGTGATCGGCGAAGGCCTGGTCTATCGCCGGTATCCTTCGATCGACTGGTACACCGTCCCCGGTCCATGGGGCGAGGGCACCAGTGTGTACGACGCCATGATCCTGCCGGGGTCTCGCCAAATGATGGTTGTTACGGCGGCGGGACTGTATCTGTCGGACGCTCCGGTGAGTGTTCATGAAGAAAGCGCCGTCACACCGTCCACCGCCTGTACGCCAACCGTGCACGGTCGAACGATCCATCTGCCGTCCGCTGCGGGCGCCTCCGGCACCGTGGTGATCGCGGATCTGCTGGGCCGGGTACGCCTTCATCAGCCCGTGCCCCACGGCCTGTCAACCCTGGACGTGCCCAACGATCTCGAACGTGGGATCTACCTGGTGTCGGTCGGTGATTGTAGGGGGCTCGTCTGGATCGAATGAAGCGTAGATTCGCTGCATGATCTTTACCAGCGTTAATCCTGCCACCGGAGCCACGATCGCCGAATACCCGGCGCACACACCGGAGCAGGTGCAACAGATCATCGCTCGCGCCGATCACGCCCAGCGCGCCTGGGCCGAGGTCAGCCTCGCCGAGCGGACGCTGATCATGCGCCGGATCGGCGAAGAGATCGAGCGAGCAGCCGACGAAGCCGCAGCGATCATCACAGCGGAGATGGGCAAGCCCCTTTCCCAGGCTCGCGCCGAAGTGATGAAGTGCAAGACCGTGTGCGACTACATCGCTACCACAGCACTGGCTGTGCTGCGCTCGGAGACGATCGCTACGGAGTTCGCCTCCAGCGTGGTGCGGCTGGAGCCCCTTGGCCTGGTGCTGAGTATCATGCCGTGGAACTTTCCGTTCTGGCAGTTTTTCCGATTTGCCGTTCCGGCGCTGGCGGCCGGTAACGGAGTACTGCTCAAGCATGCACCCACCACGTGGGGGAGTGCGTTGCTGGCCGTGGACATCTGCCGTCGAGCCGGGGTGCCGCACGACCTTGTAGCATGTGTAATGGTGGCCGAGCCCGACGTGGCCGGCCTCATTGCCGACGCTCGTGTACGGGCCGTTACGTTCACCGGCAGCACCAGAGGCGGCCGAGCCGTTGGGGCGTTGGCTGGCGGTGCCGTCAAAAAGAGCGTCCTCGAACTCGGCGGCAGCGATGCCTATCTGGTGCTGCACGATGCCGACCTTGATCGTGCCGCAGCGTCCTGTGTGCAACAGCGATGTCTCAACACCGGACAGAGCTGTATCGCTGCCAAGCGATTCGTGGTAGACCACCGTGTGGCGGATGCGTTCCGAGAGCGCGTCGTTGCCATGATGTCTGCACTAAGGATAGGCGATCCCCTGGACCCCTCCACCGATCTGGGACCGTTGGCCCGTGCCGATCTCAAAGAACTGCTACTCGACCAGGTGGACCGTGCCGTTAGGCATGGGGCTCGCTTGCTGGTGCAAGGTGTGGAAGCCGATGTGCGTGCTCTGGACGTTCCGGGTCCGGGGTTCTATGTGCGTCCGGGTTTGCTTGTAGACGTGACCCCAGGATCCGTAGCCGACCAAGAGGAACTCTTCGGTCCGGTTGCTGCTCTGATCGTGGTGTCGTCCGAAGAAGAGGCCGTTTCTGTTGCCAACGGTAATGAGTACGGTCTGGGAGCCGCGGTCTTCAGCCGCGACCTTGAACGGGCTCATCGACTTGCGACGCGCTTACAGGCCGGATCCGTGTTCGTGAACGGCGCTGTTCGTAGCGATGCCCGTATTCCGTTCGGTGGTGCCAAGAACTCCGGCTACGGACGAGAACTTGGAGTGTATGGCCTGAAAGAATTCGTGCATGTGAAATCGGTTGTGGAGCTGTAGCGATGACCCCGCTTCGATCGATCCTCTTGCGACTGTGGGTCTATGTCAAGAACACAATGTCCATCGCCGACGACGTGGATCAATCGGCCGTGATCGACTTCGTTCGGGCCGACGTGGACTTTCGCGGCGCCAAGGCCTGGATCCTGATCCTGGCCATTTTGGTGGCCTCGCTGGGTCTGAATGTGAACAGCACGGCCGTGATCATCGGCGCAATGTTGATCTCGCCCTTGATGGGTCCGATCATGGGCATCGGCACGGCTGTTGGGATCAGCGACCTAACGCTGTTGGGGAAGAGTTTCCGGCACCTGGCAACGGCCGTGGTCCTGTCGATCCTGACCTCATCCCTGTACTTCCTGATCTCGCCGTTCGATGATGCCGCTTCGGAACTGCTGGCACGCACGCAGCCAACGTTGCTGGACGCTATGATCGCCGTAGCCGGCGGGGCCGCCGGTGCTATCGCCATGGTTCGCAGGGACCGGTCCAACGTGGTTCCGGGTGTGGCGATCGCTACCGCTCTGATGCCGCCGCTCTGCACGGCCGGGTACGGCCTGGCCGCCGCGAACGTTGAGTTCTTCTTCGGTGCGTTCTATCTGTTCTTCATCAACTCCGTCTACATTGCCGCGTCCACCTTTCTCGTGATCCGCCTGATGCGGTTCACGCCTGTGCGCGAGGTGTCGGAAGCGGCATCCCGCAAGGTCAATCGCACCGTGATCCTGGTGGTGGTCTTGACTCTGATCCCGAGCGTGTGGACCGGTTGGAACATGCTTCGGGCGAACATCTTCAACCGGCGCGTTGTGGAGCTGGCCAAACAGTGCGAGACGTCCTACGAGGGAACATCCTTTGCGATCACAGAGGCAGTATGGGACACCGACTCTGCTCGCGTAACGCTTACCGTGGTAGGTCCTCCGCTGAGCGAAGAGCAGATGCAGGAGGTACGCCTGCTTGCGGCACGGAAGGGGCTTGCCGATGCCAGACTGGAGCTGCGTCAGGCCACCGGGCTGACGGATGTGATGCTGGCACAGGCCACCGAGGCCATGCGCAGAAATGTAATGGGCGACATCTATGATCGTACGCTGCAGGAATTGCACGTCAAGGATTCGATCATCGCCACGCTGCAGTCCTTGCAAACACAACGCCGCCAGAGCGTGGATCTTCTGGCGGATGTAGCCAGGGAAGTTGAGCAGATCGACCGGAACGTCAAGAGCATCACCTACAGCGATACCGTGTTCGTGCATCATCGGGGTGGAGCAACGGATACGCTCAGTGTGGCCTATGTGTCGTTCGAGCGCAACCCACGCCCATCAGAGATCGAACAGCTTACCCACTGGCTGCGCGTACGTCTCAAGCGCGACAGTGTGGTGGTGCGAGCGGTCAACTAGCGGCTAGACGCTAACCGCTAAGCGCTGCCCGCTGCTCGTTGCTCTTCCAGTCTGGCGATGCGAGCGTCGCGCTGTTGTTTGGCCAACTGGCGGAGGTCGATCACGTGGTCGGCTTCGTCCACGATCTCCACGCCGAGCATGGTCTCCAGAACATCTTCCATGGTCAGCAGACCTTCTACGCCTCCGTGCTCGTCCACGACCATGAACATGTGGTAGCGTTCGGAGAGGAACTGCTCCAGTGCGCGTTCCAGCGTCACATTCTCCGGGATGAACTTCACATCGCGCTTCAGCTTGGAGAGCTCCACGGCGTGCCGTCCGGCGAGAGCCGCGCGCAGGACATCCTTGGTGATCACATAGCCGCACACGGCGTCCAGATCATTGCCGTCGTACACCGGAAACCGTGAGTACATCTGCAACTCCGGCAGTTTTAGCGCATCGGCCACGGTGGATTCCATCGGGACCGAGAACACCACGGTGCGAGGCGTCATCACATCACCAACGGACACCGAGCTCAGGCGCATGATGTTCGTCATGATCCGATACTCGCCCGGATCCAGAGCCCCTTCCTCTCGTGCGGTCTCCACAAAGGCCTCCAGTTCCTCGCGTGCTTCCTCTTCGTCGGACTCTCGATGGGTAAGCCGCATCAGCACCCGATGCAACAGCAGTGCCGGAGCCGAGATCACGCGGAAGACAACGAGTAGCACACTGGTAAAGCGCAGCAGATGCTCGGCATACCGAGTGCCGATGGTAGCTGCCGTGACCTTGAGAACAGCGATAACGGCGATGAAAAGAGCGATCTCCACAGCGATCGTGGCCGGCTCGCCGTCCCACAGCGTGAGCAAGGCGATCGTGGCCACCATGATGCTGGCTACGTCGATCAGGCTGATCGACAGCGCGACCTCGTCGATGGCCTCGTAAGCGGAACGGAAGCGTTTGCCGATGGTGGAGCCCTCTTCAGCCATCGTGGTGAAGACCACCTGTCGAAGGTCGAGCAGGGCAGCGGCGAGATATTCGCTCAGCGTGCTCACGAGCACGCCGGCGATCAACAGCAGAATGTTCATCAGCTACCGCGGAACTCCTTGTCCACGATCGTGAGACGATTCGGATAGGTCATCGTACCGAACGGAGTACCAACGCTGGGCTTGGCGTCGATCTTCACCTTGGCTGTGCTACCGTTCACGCCGCCAAGTGCCAGGGCCAGGTTCAGGATGCCGTCGTACCCCCGCGAGGCAAAGAACTGATACAGGTCCAGATTCATGGCCAGTGGGATCACAGTGGCGGCAGTGGTCCCGGGAATGTCGATCGGGTTGGCCAGATCGCCGCTGATGGTCGGAACATCATCCAGGATCAACCGCCAATCGAATCCGTTCAGGGTGAGCGGTACCGATCGACGTCCGCTCTGCCCGTTGTTCGGATTGCGGGCATCCACGTTCACCGTGAAGGAGGCCGGTAGGGAGCGCTTCTGAAACGCATTGGTCAGTGCAAGCGCATCACCGATGGACAGTTTGGTCGGATCGCTGACCTTGGACACGTCCACGCCGGCCAGGCGCATGCCGGTGAGGCCGCTGACCTTGAATTCCATCTTGTTCAGTGAGGTGAGCGAGTTCGTGATGTTCGAGATATCGGCACAGCCGACCACGAACACGAACAGTGTGGTGAGTCCGGCGAAGAGTCCCGTACGAAGGCGATTCATTGATCTTCTTTCTGGATGAGTCTGGCAGCGATGGTTCCGGAGGTGATCACCAGTGGCACGCCCCCTCCGGGATGGGCGCTCCCACCAACATACCAAAGATCGCGAACTCTGTTCGATCGCTGACGTTGCCGCAAAAAGGCGGAGAAGAGGGAATTCGACGAGCGGCCGTACAACGAGCCCCCTTCCGCCTGCCAGAGACGAGCCATATCCTCGGACGTGCGCAGCTGCATCTGGCGGATGGAAGGACGCAGCCCGAAGTGCTCCATGCGCCGCAACAGGGAATCGGCATAGCGGTCCCGCTCGGCATCGGTGACCGAGATCCCCGGAGGGGTGTTCACCAGCACGAACCAATTCTCGCGTCCGGCGGGTGCCTGGCTGGGGTCTGAGTGCACCGACCGGGCGATATAGATCGTTGGCTCGGGCGGCAGCCGGCGGTGGCGAAAGATGTGGTCGAACTCGGAGCGGTAATCTTCACTGAACAATACGTTGTGATGTGCCAGTCCATGATCCCCAGCTTCGACGGAGAGGAAGGCCACGAATCCGCTGGAACTCGGATCACGTCCCGGCGGCAGGCGTTCACCGAGCAGGACGGATCGCGTGGTGTGCACGTCGGCATTGCTGACCACGCGATCGAACGCGCATACCGTGCCATCGGCCAGGCGGAGGCCAACGGCGGCTCCGCTGCGTGTTTCGATGGCCTGGACGTTCGTGTTGGTATGGATCCGCACACCGGCACGTTGGGCTACGGCCGTGATGGCTTCGGCGATGCGATACACCCCGCCGCGAGGGTACCAGGCACCAAACCCGAATTCGACCCACGGGATCACCATCAGGGTGGCCGGTGCCAGATAGGGCGATGATCCGTTATAGGTGGCGAAACGGTCAAAGAGCTGCACGATCCTCGGGTCGGAAAAGAAGGAGCGATGGACCTGGTGCAGGGTCTTGTGAAATCGCAAACGCGGTAGTGCCTTGAGCAGATGAAGATTCGATAGGCGGACGAACTCTCGGAACCCTTGAAAGGGGCTGAAGATGAAGACGTCCTTTGTTGTTTCGTAGAGGTACCGGGCTTCTTCCAGGTACTCGATTACTCGGCGGGCGTCAGGTGGGGAGATCGATGCGATCGCTTCCGGGATGGCGTCCAGATCGAACGGCAAATCCATGCGGGAACCATCGGACCAGCGGTAGTGACAGGCCGGATCGATCCGGATCAGGTCCAGTTCGGCCTGGAGCGACGTTCCCATGTCGCGGAAGAACGCGTCCAGCACAAAGGGCATCGTGATCAACGATGGTCCGGTATCGAACGAACAGCCGTCGAACTGTACGCGCCCCATCTTTCCGCCGGTGGCGGACTGTTGTTCGTAGAGGTCTACATCGTAGCCAGCGTTGGCAAGGCGGGCAGCACAGACCAGGCCTCCAATGCCTCCGCCGATCACGCCGATCCGTCGGCGCGTCATGGATTCAGCAGGCCTTCATCTTCCAGCGTCTGACGAACCTCGTCGATCCGTCCGTCCAACACGGCGCGGATCACGTCGCGGTACGTTGCGATGCGCCGCCGCTCGCGTGTGAGCGACGTAAGCACACGGGCCTTGGTAATGATCAACTTTTCTTCGATCGGCTTGGTCAGAAAGTCATCGGCTCCGCTCTCAACCGCCCGGACCTGTGTGGCAACGTCGTTCAGCGCAGTGATGATCGCCACAGGGATGTCGGCCAACTCCGGATCGTTCCGCAGGGCCTGTACCGTACCAAAGCCATCCAACCGGGGCATCATCACATCCATCAGGATCGCGTCGGGCTTACGGCGTTTGGCGGCCTCCAACGCCTCGATGCCGTCGTAGACCTCATCGGCTTCGAAGCCGTTGGCCTCCAGATAACGGCGCATCAGCTTGGCCGTGATCTTGTTGTCTTCGACTACCAGGATGTAAGGGGGCGTTGTGGGCATGGTCACTCGGAGTCGACGTCGCTGACCCCGATCGTGGTCAGCATAGCGCGCGGTTGTTGGCAAACGGTCTCAACAATGATACGAAGGGCATCCGTGCCGATCCGGGAAACCCACAGCGACATCGGATACACGCGCTCACTGAGCGTGGCAGAAGGGTACACGGACCACCAGATCGCGCGATGCCGATCCGTGGCTGCCTGGTCTTGCCGTTTGAGGGCGTTGGTCAACTTTGCCGACAGGGCCTGGAAGGCAGCTTCGATCTGCGCTCCGGTAGCCCCGGCTGTTTTGACCAGTGTCGGATCGATCCGTTGTGCGGCCTCCACCCATGGAGCCATCATTTCCTGCACCGCCGGAATGTTCGGGAGTGCTTGCTTTGCCCGCTCGGCATTCAGGTCGTGCTCGATCTGATCCAACGTGCGGTAGTACCACGAAACGGGGTGCTCTACCTTGAGCAGGTTACGCTCCGTCCGGGCATCCAGCACACAGGCGTGGTGGCGGTTCAGGATCGCGGGACGCTCGATGCCGGCGATCTCGTAGGCTCGGTTAAGCTGAACGGAATAGGCGATCTCGCCCGGACCCAGGATGGCGGCAACGGTAGGCAGGACGGCATCCTGCAGGATCGATCGCGTCACCACGGTGGGTGTGAACCGCTGCGGCTCGCGCTCGGCAAGGGAAGCCAGGTCAGAGATCGACATCGTCTGTTCGCCAACGCTCACCTGATCTCCGGTTCGTTCGATACGCTGCCGGCCGCGCTCATCGAGCACGAAGAACGGCACTTCCGGGATCTCGGCCTGAGCGTGGAACCCGGCATCGACAATGGTTCGCGTACTCTGTTCCAGTGCATGGTGAAGGGGGCTGGCCTCTCGCAGCAAGTGTACGAGCATGGGCTGGTGTAATCGCGAGGCGATCAACTCCGAAGCGCACAGGACCACTACGCCCCAGTGGGCCAGGTAGGGCTGCAGCACGTGAAGAAAGGCCTCAGACCACGAAGCACCGTCTACATAGATCGCCCGAAGGCGCTCCCGCTCAGCATCGGCCTCGCGTCCGTCCAACCGGTCCAGCATATCCGACACCGCCTGTAGCTGCGCTGCGTCGAACGATCGCCGAGAGACGGGCTGCCGCTCATCGGTTCCGTCCCAGTGGCGCAGCTGATCCACACCTTGTCCGTCGGTTCTGGGTAGTACGGCTGTGGCGGCTTCATCCGCGTCGTGATCATTGTCTTCGAGCCAGAAGACCGGCACGGTCGGCCGGCCGACCTGTTCGGCGAGATCACGCGCGCACTGGACCATGGAGCCGATCTTCAACAGCGTATAGAGCGGACCGCCCAAGGCGCCCACCTGCTGGCCGGTGGTTACCACCACGCTCGCCGGGTCCATCAGTCGATCCAGCGCTGCTTGTTGTGCCGAGGACAGTGCAACGCTGCGCATGCTGGTGCGGATCACGTCCGTGATGGCGGTACGATCCGGGATCGCCGCTGCGCGGCGTTGTGCCAGCTCGCCGTCCACATCCATCCGCAACAGTCCCGACGGGTCTCGCAGCAGTTGATGGAAGAGTCCGGATCCCGGCAGGTCCACAAGAGGCGTCTGGGTCATCGTTTCGGCTCGAAGATGAAGAAACACGCCACGGTATCGACGGGCTCGAAGCGAGTAGTTAACACCTGCCAGAGTTCGGGTTCGCGCTGAAGGGCCTGCCACGACGTGTAGGGGTGTAGCGTCATGCCGGTGCACTGATCAATGGTGTCCACCACGACCACCGTTGCCGCGCGCATCTGCTCTACAGCCCCGTGCTTCCACACCGGCCGAGCGCCAACGCCGTGGTAGAAGTGGGCATCGGCAAATGGTCCCACGTGTCGGGTGGGAAGGAACGGCACGATCGGTGTGGCCATCAGGCTGACCACCATCACGCGGTCGTCGGCCTGCAGACGCCGGTGCAGGTCGGCTTGAAGAGTTGCGATGGCTCGGTAGTCAAAGCCCGGCATGTCCGGACGTGTGAGATAGGCGTCGTAGACCGCTGGGTCCTGCACCGACGCCGCACTCAGGCGAGCGATGTTCGCCCAGCGCGGAGCGGGCGTAAAGAGCACGGCCAGCAACGCCGCACCGAGCAATGCGCCGCGCCGCAGATGGTCGGCCCCCTTCCATTGCTCACGAAGGAGTGGCCACACCTGCACCGCACCCCATGCCGCCAAGAGGACCAACGGAACATACAGGCGAGCATAGTGATAGGGGGCGAACTTGCGTTCGACGGCAACGGAGAATGACAGGACGAGGAACATCCAGGCGCTGCTCCAGAGCACCGGACGGTCTGCGCGGAGCAGACCAAACAGCAGCAAGGCACAGACCACGATCGAAACGTTGTCGCCGAAGAAGATCGCGGTGGACTTCAATCCGAACGTCAAGGTCTGCAGATCCCACGGCATGCGTCCGGCATACACACCAAGGTAGGTGCTGATCTCGGAGAGGGCCGGGAGAAAACGCGGATCCAGGAGGAGTGGCAGACAAAGGATCAGGATCGCAACGCCGGCGCTCAGGCCGATCCGAAACGTGGACAGCACGCTGCGGACAAGGCCATCGCCGCGGAGGGCCATGATCAACGCCGCCCCTGGACCGATGATCGCCAGGGGATACTTCAGCAGGAAGGCTACGGCGGTGAGTGCACCAATGGCAGCGTCGCGCTGCCAGGAAGCCGGACGCTGCAGCATCCAGAGCGTGCCGAGCAACGGCAAGGCGAACAGGGTCTCCGCCTGTGCCGTAGGGGCATGGCCGAGGGTGGTGTAGAGCAGTGCATAGAGGAGCACGCTGGTGGTGATCCACGCACGGCTGGCGTGGACCGACCGCAGCAGGCCGATCAACGTGAGGATCGTGGCCAGCTGCCACACCAGGTCGAAGGCACGGATAGCCACAGCCGATGATCCGAAGAGCGTACCGCCGAGACCGTAGATCAGGTAGAGCAGTGGCGGCTTGACGTCGATGAAGTCCACATACAACAAGCCCCCTTCGAGCATGCTGCGTCCGCCCCGAAAGAACGTGGCCTGGTCTTGGCCGAGCGGCATGGCCAAGGTGGGTAACAGCAGAAGGGCCGCGATGCCGACCAGCGTCAGTGTATACGTACTCCAGAATCGATCGCGTGGAGTAGGGGGCTGGTTGGAAGCGCTAGTCACGCTCTTCCGATCCGGCCATCTCGTCCAACAGATCGTCGCAGTGATACTCGTGATGCAGCGCACGCTTGGGAGCCGAGGCCGAGGCTCCGCCGGCGAGGGACGTCAGCGCCTGTTGTTCCAGGAAGGTCCGCAGCGCGGCGTCGCGGGTGCGCAGCTGCTGATCGAGTGCGCGAGAGAACATCGCGCGGCCTTCCACAAACGTGTGCTCCACGCGCGAGAGGTTGCTCAGTGGGTCGCCGCTCCACACCACCACGTCGGCATCCTTGCCAACGGTGATCGAGCCGACCTGGTCGTCGGCCGTCATCTGACGTGCGGCGTTGATGGTCACAAAACGCAGGGCATCTTCTTCGCTTACGCCGCCGTAGCTCACGCTCTTGCCGGCCTCCTGATTCAGTCGACGAGCCATCTCGGCGTCATCACTGTTGATGCTGACCGTGACGCCCTGCTCATGCATGATGGCGGGGTTCTCGGGGATGGCATCGTAGACCTCGAATTTATACGCCCACCAGTCGGAGAACGAGGAGGCCATCGCGCCATGGGCCGCCATCTCCTTGGCCACCTTGTAGCCTTCGAGGATGTGCGTAAAGGTGTGCACGCGGAAGCCGAACTCTTCGGCCAGGCGCATCAGCATCAGGATCTCGGTCTGCTTGTACGAGTGGCAGTGGATCTTGCGCGTGCCGTTCAGGATCTCCACCAGCGCATCAAGCTGAAGATCGCGGCGGACAGGCGAACCGCCGATCGAAGCCGCCGAACGCTTGCGATCGTATTCGCGTGCCGCCTGGAAGGCGTCGCGCATGATCTCTTCCACGCCCATCCGCGTTTGCGGATAGCGCGAGCGAAAGTTGTCGCCCCAGTTCGACTGCTTCACGTTCTCGCCGAGAGCGAACTTCACGGTTGGCGCAACGTTGCGGAACTTCAGGCCTTCGGCGTCGGCGCTCCAGCGCATCCGGATGTACTGGAGTTGCCCGCCCATGGGATTGGCCGAGCCGTGCAGCAGGTGGGTGCTTGTCACACCGCCGGCTAGTTGACGGTAGATGTTCACATCGTCGGGGTCTACGACATCGCCGATGCGAACCTCGGTGCTGACCGCATGCGTGCCTTCGTTCACCCCGCGATCAATGGCGATGTGGGAGTGTTCGTCGATGATCCCCGGTGTGATGTGCATGCCGGAACAGTCGATACTGGTAGCGCCGACAAGCCCCTTGCCAATGGCCACGATCTTGCCACCGGCGATCTTGACGTCCGTGTTCTGCAGCACACCGGCCGAGTCGCACGTCCACACGGTAGCGTTCTTCAACACCACCTCCGCCTGGGCCGGCAGACTGTCCAGGCCGAACGGACCGAGTGGACGCATGCGCGGTAGGCTGCGGCGAGCGGTAGGGGGCTCTGGTGCGCGCTCCGCCTTTGGCACAAAGGCCGAGTCGCGGCGCATCACGAACGGCAGCACGCTGCCGTCGGATACATACAGGCTACCGTTCATCAGAATGCTGTCGGCTGGTGCCGTCATCCGATGTACTGCCTTCTTGGACGTGTCGGTGATGGTCAGCGTGATCCGCAGGTCGGTCCGTGTGAGCGTGGCCGGCATGGTGAGCGTATCGCGCTTCACGGTGGCTGTGGGCGCTGAGGCCGTGCCGCTGATCTTGACCGAGACGTCGCCCAGGGCCTTGCTGGTCAGCGTCCATGCGCCGCGGACGTCTACCTCGGTCGGCATGGCCACATCGTGCTGATCGCCGCCAACCACCACCGCCTGGATCGTGGCCTTGTCCGAGAACAGGTCGTCGGACACGATCACCAGGTCGGCGCGTTTGCCCGGAGCGATAGTGCCCACCTTGTCGCTGATGCCGGCAAAGGACGCCGGGGCCGTGGTCAGTGCGGCCAACGCCTTCTCTTTCGGCAGGCCCCGTTGTACATAGGTGCGGATCGTCTTGAGCGCCGAGGTACGGTCCTTGAGACCATTCATGGTAAAGGCCACGCGGCAACCGGCGGAGTCGAGGAGCCGCGGAGCGTCATCGGCCCAGTACCAGTGGATCAGATCGGTCAGCGAAACATCTCTGGCGGTGATCGGATCGCGCACGTCCGGCACCTTGACGGTCCGGGGCGTCAGGATCAGGTCTGGACGGAAGGGGGCGATGGATTCGAGCCGGCGATACTCCTTGCCGGAGGCCACGTAGATCATCGGTACGCCCACCTCGTTGGAGATCTGGCGCCAGCGGAGAATGTCGTGTTCGTTATAGGACTGCGTAAAGAAGGGGCGTCGACTCTTGACCGCCTCGTTCAGTGCTTCGAGCGACAGGTTCACATCCGGCACGTCGGCATTTGGCCTCGTTCGAGCGGCCATGGCCTTGCCGTACCAATCGGCATCCATGAAGGTCTGCCGGATCAGGGCGATAGATCCCATCAAGGAACCCGGATAGGGCGTAGCCGACGAACCCTTGCGCGTGTCCAGGCACTGACCCACATTGTTGGCCAGGGTGATGTCCGATGCCGAACCCGGTGCCAGGACGATCGCTGCGGCCGAGCCGGAGAAGATCCCGTCGTGCGACGCCACGGCGGCCGACGTAAAGCCGAGTTCGTTCCATGTGCGTGCCGTGCGTTCATCTACTCGCAGACCGTCAGTGGCATTACGTTCCGGGCGCACAGCCTGGTTCCAATGCAGCGCACCTTCCTGCGGAGGTGTGGTGGGGTCTTCTCGCCGACCGCGGCGCGACGCCGTAGGTGCGGCCTTCTGGTCCGTAATGTCGGCTGCGTCCACATACGGATCGGTAAAGCCGGCATAGACCCAAGCCCCCTTCAGATCGCGGATATCGGCAGCTTCCGGGATGGCAAGATTGGAGCCTACGCCAACGATCTGGCGGTCGCGGACAAGGATCACGCCGTTGGTGATCGTCTGGCCGGGTTCGGGCACCACGGTGCAGTTCACGTAGGCGATCAGGCGGACGGTCTTAGACCGCAGGCCTTCCACCATGTTCGTTGAGACCGAAGACAACTGAGCAAAGGCCGGCATGGCGGCGCAGAGCAGGAGGACGAGGATGCGCATAGGGCGCAAAAATACGCCTATCAGGCGCTAACGGAGGCACCTCGGCGCACAGCGGCCAGTGTATCGGTCTGGTGGACCACGCCAGCACCCTGGTTCATCGCCGGCACCCCTTCGAGTGGACGGGCGTGGTCGATCAAGAGCTGCTTCACGTCGGCCGGGGTTAGCGTAGGATCCAGCTCCAGCATTTGAGCCACGATACTGGCCACGATGGGCGACGAGAACGAGGTTCCGTCCACCATCTTGTAGAACGGACCACAGATCTGTTCCGTCGCGATCCTGGTGCGTATGGCTGCGCGGAGTTCGGAGAGGCTGCGCGACGTCCACACGCTGACCGGCAGTTGTGTGTGTGGCATCAAACTCGGAGCGCAGGCCAGCAGCATGTCGTCGTCCATGGCATCCATGGCGCACAAGGCTGCGGCTTCCTTGCGTTGCGGCGTGCCGAGCAGAATGGGAGCCGGCAGGTAGATCGCCGGAGCGATCACATCGGGCTTCTGTACGCCCAAGGTTGTGCGGCCAAAGGTCGATGGATACATCGTATCATCGTCCGACCGCAGCGAGTTGTTGTCGTTCAACCCTCCAACGGCGATGCCGCTGGGCGTAGCGGCCGGTGGACGGATCGGCACGTTGGGGTTGTTGCCGACGGCCGAGATCACGCAGATCCCGTTGCGCACCAGGCGATCCACGGCATCGTTCACGGGGTGGTCCAGCGTCTGGTCCACCTCGTCGGCATACACACTGATGTTCACCACGCGGATCTGCAATTCTTCGGCGTGGTCGCCAACGTATTCCAGGGCTTCAACGATCGTGTCGGTTGTTACGCGTCCGTGATCGTTCATCGTTCGGATCAGCGTGAGCGTGGCGTTCGGTGCCAGCGAGGTATACACGCCCTGGGAGAGGTAGCCGTTGCCGGCAGCCGTACAGGCCGTCATCGTGCCGTGCCACTGCCGGGCTTTGTTCGCCTTTGCAGGTGGTGCATCCGACTCAGCCCCCTGCACAGCATCCACATACCGGGTGATGCGGTTAACGGGCTTCATCAGGTCCGGGTGGCGCACGAAGTCGGAGTCGATCATCGCGATGCCTACGCCCTTGCCGGTTGCGCGGATATCGGCTCGTAGGCGTACGGGAAGTGAGAGAACGGGTTTGACGGCTTGTTGGCGTTCCATGGGATACGAAGTTAGGGGGCTTGCTTTGCCGTCGCCGTCTAAATTTGTCCACCACGATCACTCACCACCGAACCATGAGAGAGGGATTCTGATGAAACACTGGTGTACGCTACTGATCACACTGGCCACTGTGATGGCCATGCCGGCGATCGCGCAGCTGGATGCTACCGTCGTATCGGCTTCGGCCGACAGTTTGGCAATGAAGCATCTGGCAGCCGATTCCATTCCCTGGAAATACAAGGGCGTTGTCGGAGCTGGATTCAACGCGGTTGAACTCAGCAACTGGACCGGCGGTGGACAGGACGCCGTGACCATCCGCGGTCTGTTCCTTGGTGAACTGGACTATGCGCACGAGATCTTTTCGTGGGAGAACGACCTCGACCTCGGTTACTCACTGCAGAAGCAAGGCGACCAGGACTTCCGCAAGGCCGACGACCGGATCATCTTCGTTTCCAAGGCCAGCTGGAAACAAACGGACTGGTTCCGTTGGACGGCCTTCATGGACTTCCGCACGCAGTTCTATCTGGGCTACAACTACGATGTGCCGGACTCCACGTCGCCCACCGGATTTCTGAAGGTCTCCAACTTGATGGCGCCGGGCTATCTGACCGGATCGGCCGGTGGCGAGTGGACGCCGATCCCGCAGTTCAAGATGATGGTTGCCCCTCTCGCCGCTCGAGGGATCTTCGTCTTGGACGAAGAGCTGAGCAACAAAGGCGCTTTCGGTGTTACACCGGGCGAATCAGCCCTGGTGGATCTTGGCGCGGTGATCAACGCCACGCTGAACTGGGAGGTCTTCGAGAATGTGACGTGGAAGTGCCGGGCCTACAGCTTTATGCGCTACGACGCACCGGACCTATGGGTGATCTCGGTTGAAAACGCTATTCTGATGAAGGTGAACAGCTTCCTTTCGGTGGGCTTCCTGACGGACATCTTCTACGACGACCGCATCCCGGTCACGCGTGACGACGGCACGGTAGGACCAGCCACACAGATCCGCAATCAGCTGGCGATCAACTTTACGCACACGTTCACCAACTTCTGACGTTCAACGACTTACGAAGCATGCCGGGGATTCTGTTACCCGGCATGCTTCCGTAAGTCCTTATAACATCGCCTTGAACGCCGTTTCATCAAGGACCTCGATTCCGAGGTCCTTTGCTTTTTCCAATTTGCTTCCCGCCGCCGCTCCGGCCACCACATAGGTGGTCTTCTTGCTTACCGAGCCGGACACTTTGCCGCCGCGCGCTTCGATCAGCTCGGAGGCCTCTCGACGCGTCATCGTCTCCAGCTCGCCGGTCAGCACAAAGGTCATCCCGGCAAAGTCGTCCGTAGCCACATCACCGTCGTCCTTGGCAAAGTGTAGTCCCGCCTCACGCAGCCGATCCACGATGGATCGCTCTGATGCATCCTCGAAGAACTCCACCACGGATTCGGCGATCCGATCGCCGATCTCATGCACGTTGGTTAGGGCCTCTTTCGAAGCCTCGGCTAACGCGTCCACGTTGCGGAAGGCGCGGGCGAGCACTTTGGCAACACCTTCGCCTACGAATCGGATGCCCAGGGCATAGAGCACCCGTTCGAACGGCTGGGATTTGGAGGCTTCGATCCCGTTCAGGAGACGTTCCACACTCTTGGGTGCCCATCGATCCAGCCGCAGGATCTCGTCCTGCTTCGCACCCAGATCATAGATATCGGCTACGGTCTGCAACAGTCCCGCCTCCACGAACTGTTCGATCGCTTTCTCGCCAAGACCGTCGATGTCCATGGCATCGCGTGCTGCAAAATGCTCGAGTCGGCGTTTCACCTGCCACGGGCAAGCACCGTGTGTGCAGTAGTGATTGGCCTCGCCGTCCGGTCGATGCAGGGGGCTCTGGTGGGAGCAGGGACACGTGGTGGGGAAGTGCCACGGAAGGGCATGAGCCGGGCGTTGCTCGATCACCACCGCCGATACCTTGGGGATCACGTCGCCGCCCTTTTCGATCACAACAGTGTCGCCGATCCGCAGATCGAGGTCCTTGATGTAGTCCTCGTTGTGCAGCGTGGCGCGAGAGATCGTGGACCCGGCGAGGAGGGTAGGCTCCAGCTCGGCCACAGGCGTGACCACGCCGGTGCGGCCCACTTGTAGCGTGATGTCGCGCAGCACGGTCTGCGCCTTCTTGGCTTCGTACTTGTAGGCGATCGCCCATCGTGGAGAGCGTGCAACGGATCCGAGTTCGTCTTGCTGGCGCAGGTTGTTCACCTTGATCACCACGCCATCGATCTGAAAGGGCAGGGTGTCGCGCCGGGAATCCCACTCGTTGATGTAGGCCATGACCTCATCGATATTCCGGCAGAGGCGCACGTCTCGTCCCGTAGGGAACCCCAGATCCTTCAACCGCTGCACATTGTCAAAGTGCGTTCGCTGCTCGCTGCTTACTCCACGCTGTTCGCTACTCTCCTCCAGCCAGTACGCCGTGAACTGCAAGGTTCGCTTGGCCACTTCACGAGCATCCTTCTGCTTGAGGGTGCCGGCCGTGGTGTTTCGCGCATTGGCATAGGGCTTCTCACCGGACTCTTCCATGGCTTGGTTCAGAAGCTGGAAGTCGGCGTCGAGCATATAGATCTCACCACGAACTTCAAGCCTACCCGATTCCCCATTCCCCATTCCCGATTCCCCATTCCCCAACACCAGCGGGATGGCACGGATCGTGCGCACGTTCTGTGTGACCACATCGCCGCGTTCGCCGTCGCCTCGGGTAACGGCACGAACGAGGTGGCCGTTCTCGTAGACCAGCGACATCGCAACACCGTCGACCTTGAGTTCGCAGACGTATTCGACGGCGTCGGTCTCGAGCCCCTTTCGAACCCGAGCGTCGAAGTCTTCGACCTCTTCTCGGGAGTAGGTGTTGGCCAGCGACAGCATCGGTGTGCGATGGGTCACCGTTTCGAAGGTTCCGATCGGTTCGCCGCTCACGCGCTGCGTCGGAGAGTCTGGCGTGATCAGGTCGGGGTGCTCGCGTTCTAGGTTCTCCAGCTCACAGAGCAGGGCATCGTACTCCCGATCGGAGATCTCCGGACGGGCTTCGACATAGTAGAGGAAGTCGTGATGGCGGATCTGCGTCCGCAGTTCCTGGATGCGATGAGCGCTGTTCATCCCGAAAACTACATCGTTGCCGGGGAAGCTAGCTTGCCGGGTGAGTTGCCGGGTGATGTGTGGACGGGCTCAGAGAGGAGGATCCGCCGCCGTAGGTTTGTACCATGGCTGCACTCTTCGCCGATCGAGTCCACGCCGGGCGTGTGCTGGCGCAGCACCTGAGTGGGTATCGCGGTAGCGACACCGTGGTGGTTGGGCTGCCACGGGGTGGTGTTCCGGTGGCTGCGGTGGTAGCCGAAGCCCTGGGTGCCCCACTGGAGATCTGTGTGGTGCGCAAGGTGGGTGTACCTGGTCGCGAGGAACTGGCCATGGGAGCGGTCGCCGAAGGGGGTGTGCTGGTGATCGAGCCGCAGATCGTGCAGCTCGCCCGGATCTCCGAACCAGACCTGCAGGCCGTGGTTGCCGCCAAACGTGCCGAAGTGGAGGAACGGGTCCGCCGGTTCCGCGGAGCTCGCCCGCCGGCGGATGTTCACGGAAAGACGGTGATCGTGGTCGACGACGGCCTGGCCACCGGCAGTACGGCACGAGCCGCTCTAATGTCCCTTCGGCAGCAAGGGGCTCAGCACCTGGTACTGGCTGTCCCCGTTGCGTCGACTGAATCATTGCAGACCCTGGAAGCCGTAGCCGACGATGTGGTGTGTCCTCATGCCTTGACCGATTTCTGGGCGGTCGGCATGTGGTACGACGATTTCCGGCAAACCTCCGACCAGGACGTGGTGGATCTTCTTGCGCGCTCGGCGTCCTGAGGCGTGGCTATCTTGTGTTGCTGATGCACGACCGCCTTCCATCTCGACCCCTGTTCCGCACGCTGATCACGGCTCTTACCGTGATCGTGGGCTGTGCTGCCGGGGCGCTGGCGCACCCTTCGTATGGCATTGTGGTGGGTCAGGACGGGACGGTGTACTTCACAGATGTCTTGCACCATGGCCGCGGTACGTTGTGGGCTCTCCGTCCGGATGGACGCCTGGACACGCTGGCAAAGGATCTTCATGCCAATAGCCTGGCGATCGACGAGAACGGACTGATCTATGCTGCCAATGGCGAGGACGACCAGACGCTGGTCACCTTTATGCCGATGGGAGAGCGCGACACGCTGATCTGTACGGACAACGAAGAGCGGTTCGCCGGTGGCAACTGGGCCATCTCGCCCTGGGGCGAGATCTATTATGGTGTGGACAACGGACTGTGGCGGTTCACGGACTCCACCTGTCAGAAAGTGGTGCCCCTGCATCTGGAACAGAACACGTCGCTCTATGTGGATGCTCGTGGACGCATCTATGCTGCCGAGGTCGGCTCCTACAACGGCGATCTCTGGAGGATCGATCCCGCCGATGGCTCGGTGCGCGTGATCGCCTCGGACCTGATCACCACCTTCCCGGGCCGCAAACGGAAGCGCTTTGATGACGTGTTGCTGGGGATGACGTCCGATCCGTATGGCAATCTCTACATCGCCGAAACTGCCGGACGCCGCGTGATCCGGATCGACTCCATGGGTGTGGTCAGCACGTTCTATCAGACCCGATACCCGTGGTATGCCACCGGAGTGGCCTTCCATTTGGACGCGGCCTACGTGCTGGAATACTCCTACGACTCAACCTGGGGCGGACCGCGCGTGGTGCGGGTCGACCAGGATGGCGATCGTGAGACTCTGGTGGAGATCGGCGGCATCAGCGAGGTCCCGATCTCAGACGAATCCGTGTTCAAGCTCCCGGCCGTGGCCATCGGCGTGATGCTGCTGGTGGGCCTGCTCGTCTGGTTCACCTTCCGTACCCCACAGACCAACGAGCCCCCTTCCGAAGATCCTGAACGAACCTCTGAGACCTCTCCATGATGCGTCGCTGGCTATTGCCCCTACTCTTCTGTTTCGCTGCACCGTTCAGTTTCGCCCAGATCACCTTCCCAAGCACAGTTCCCAACCAACTGGCCACGGCCATCGTGCCGCCGGTGGGGGCAGCCTTGGTGCAGCCCCCGGCGGACCTTGTTGGTCAGCTACAGGCGTCCGATCGACACACGATCCAGCTGCCGTCGTCTGCCGGCATGCTCACGCTGGATGTTCACCGCTTCTCGGTGATCACGCCCGACACGCGTGTGCTGTCCGTCTCCCACGGCGGTGAAACCGAGATCGCCGTTCCGGATCATGTTCTGTTGCGCGGTTCGGTGAAGGGGGCTTCGGACTCGTGGGTGTTTCTGGCGGTATTCGAGACACATGTGGTCGGTATCATCGAGTTCGATCAACCGGAAGGGAGACGCCGACTGATGATCGCACCGGATACCGTGATCGCCGGACGCATGGCCGCAGCGATCGTGCACAACGCCGCACCGAACACGGAACGTGGGGAGCGGTGTCGTGCCGAAGAACTGCCCGACTACCAACAGCGTGCCGATTCCGTCCTGGCGATGTTCGACGAACCCACCCGGATCGACAAGTCCGGCGCCGGAGCCAACGGGAGTACGGTGCTGGCGTTGCAGTTGGCGCTGGAGTGTGACTCCACATTCTACGCCCGACACAACTCCAGCCTGGCCTTCGCCGCGCAGTACGCGATCACACTGGCCGGTGCCTGCAGTGCCATCTATCAGCGCGATGCCAATGTGGCTCTGCAGGTGCCGTTCCTGCGCATCTGGACGATCACTGATCCCTATGTCGGCACGATCAACGAGCGGCTGACCAACATCCGCACGTACTGGAATGCGAACATGCAACACGTGAATCGCGCGGTCACCTGCCTGCTCTCCGGTTCCGGGGGCGGCGGCCTGGCCTGGGTCGGCGTCCTTTGCGGCGGCTTCGGCTACAACGTCTCGGGCGTCAGCGGTTCGGTGAACTTCCCGGCCACGGGATACATCTGGGATGTGGATGTGACCTCGCACGAGCTCGGACACAACATCGGCTCGCCACACTCTCACAACTGCTCGTGGAATCCGCCGCTGGACTCCTGCTGGTATGCCGAAGGGGGCTGCTACGATCACGTCCTGCCACAGCGCGGTTCCATCATGTCGTACTGCCACTTGCAGTACACCGGCAATGCCCTTCGTTTTCATCCACGCGTTGCCTCGCTGTTCAACCGCGTGATGGAGAACAATCCCTGCGTGGCACCGGTGGCCGATGTTCTGGATACCGACGTTGCTGTGGTCGACATTCGCATGGTCCCCACCGGAGGGTTCGTCGCTGTCGGCACACCGTTCACACCGCAGGCAGTTGTTCGCAACACCGGGCGCACCGCGGTCACCGGAGTGCAGGTAACGGCGCGCCTGACGAACCTGCAGAACGACACGCTGTGGACCTCGCAGCGATCACCGTCGATCCCCCGCGGCGGCGTAGCCGTCGTCAACTTCGCCCCAACCTCCATCGCCGACTCCGGCACATACCTGTTGGAATGCACGGCTGTGGCCCTGCAGGATCAACATCCGCGCAACGATCGCATGACGCGACCCTTCCTGGTGGCTCAACCCCCATCGGCCTCGATCACCGTTGTCTGGCCCATCGGTGGAGAGCGATTGACCGCAGGTGATACCGTGGGCATCCGCTACGCGGCCGACGGCGTTGATCGTGTCCATGCTGAACTGTCAGCCGATGGTGGCGTTACGTGGACAACGCAGCGGGCGCGCACGGACGTCTCCGACGAACCGATCGCCTGGGTGGTCCCACCAACGCCGACAGAGCAGGCGCTGGTCCGGGTCACATCGTTGGAGGATGGTGCGGTACGCGGCATGTCGCCAGCCCCTTTCACCATTCGACTGCCACGAGATGCGCAGGCCGTGGATGTGGTCGCTCCTGCCGTGAATGCCACCGTGAACAGTCCGCTCACACCACGCGTAGTGGTGCGCAACAACGGCGCTGAAGACCTGACCAACGTGGTGGTGCGCCTTACGATGCGCTGGGTTCGGATGTCGGCATTGGCGTATGATCAGCAGGATACCATCCAGCGTCTAACGGCCGGTGCCGAGGATACGTTGACCTTGCCGGAGTCGACCCTGCTGGCCGATGGTGTGCATGTGATGGATCTGCAGGTGATCGCAGACGGAGACGCCAATGCCGAGAATGACCACTTCGTTCGGCAGTTCACGGCCATCGGCATCGCACCTCCGCAACATCTGTGGCTGGAGCACGGTCCGCAGCGTGTGATCGTGCGCTGGGATGCCGGTAATCTCCGAACAGGAGACCTGGTGGAACTGTGGCGGGGGAGCTCCTCGGCGGATATGACGCTGCTGAAGACGCTTCGCCCAACCGTGGATACCTGGGTGGACGCTCCGCTGAGCGACGGACGGGCCTATACTTATGCCCTTCGCACGCGCCGAGGCAGTGACGCGAGTGTCTTTACCGACCTCAAGGTGGCCACGCCCACAACCTATCCCAGCGGACAGGAGCCCTGGGTTCCGCAAACCCTGGGTCCTGCGATGAGCGCTGTGGACGTAGCCGTACCACTGCAGCTGGTGTGGACGAGTGTGCCGGGTGCCGATCGGTACGAAGTGCAGATGGCCACGGATCGGAACATGACGGACCTGCGATATGTGTACGTCACCTCGTCTACCGATGCCTTAGCCGTTCCCGCCGTGAACGGTCAGACGTGGTGGTGGCGCGTGCGGGCGATCAACGAGACCTACAACGGTGGATGGAGTGCGCCGGCGTCGTTCTCGACCACCGAGAGCTGTGCCGGCACAGCGCTGGCCTTCAATGGCACTGATGCCCGAGCAACGAACACGGCGCTGCAGTGGGACGGTGGTCCGATCACGGTAGAGTGGTGGCAGTACGTTGCTGCGGGCGACGTGAAGAACGCCTCGGTCTTCGCTATCGGCGAGGCCGACAATCAACGCAATCGTTTGCAGGCCCACTCTCCGTGGGGTAACGGACGGATCTACTGGGACTATGGCGCCATCGGCGATTCCGGACGCGTGGATGGCCGCTATCCGGGATACGACCAATGGGTGCATGTGGCCCTGGTGAGCGACGGTGCCACCTTTATGCGCATCTACACCAACGGCGAGGTGAACGCCGAGCGTACAGGAGCCATGCAGGCCACCGGTCTGAAGGGAATCACGATCGGATCCCAGCAACAAGCCAATTGGTTCAAGGGTAAGGTGGACGAGTTCCGCATCTGGAGCGTGGCCCGTACACAGGAGCAGATCCAGCGCACGATGCGCCGTGGTCAGCCCCTTGCCGCCGATCGCGTGGGACTCTTCGCCGAATGGCGCATGAACGAGACTGCCGGTACCGTAGCCGCAGATGGTGGGGGAAAGGGGCTTGCCCTGACGCTGAACACCACCACCGAATGGGCATCCAGCGAAGCCGCCGTGAACTGTGTTCCGCCGTCGGACCTTCCCAGCGTGCAGGTCACGCGACCGGGTACGCAACCCGCCGAAACCGTGCACCGCTACGCCTTCGCGTGGCAACCGGTGGAAGGCGCCGAGTGGTACGAGATCGAGGTCTATCCTACGGATTCCGTGAGCGGACCATGGCTGCACCGCGCCCGCAACGTGAAAGCCACCAACATCACGCTGCGCGGTCTTCCGGCAGCAACGACCTGCGCCTGGCGCGTGCGAGCGATGTCCACGCAGGGCGTGGGACCGTGGACCACCGCCTGGATCGTAACGCCGGAACCCTGCGCATCGCAAGCGCTGGTCTTTGCCGGCAACGGCGATCACGTGGTCAGCCCGGACCTGGTCTTTGACGGCCGCGCCACCACCGTGGAGTACTGGGCGCTGGTGGCCACCGAAGACGTGGGCAACCGGTCCAGCTTCAGCATCGGCGAGGCCGACGACGCGGAGCGGCGGTTCCAGGCACATGCTCCGTGGCGCGATAACAAGCTGTTCTTCGATCATGGCGACTACCGCAACGGCGGACGTCTCGAAACGGCCTACGACAATGCCCTGGACCGATGGACCCACGTAGCGCTGACCAGCAACGGCATCAACGACATGCACCTGTATCTGGACGGACGCGAAGTGGCGCGTAGCAGCTTTGGCAGCACTCCCGGACTGCTGCGCACCATGGCGATCGGCGCTAATCCGTTCGGCGGCTTCCGCTTCAAAGGCCGGATGAGCGATGTGCGCGTGTGGAACGTGATGAAGAGCGAAGAACAGATCCGCGAAGGGATGTATGAACGGATCGTTGGCGGGCGCAGCCACATGCTGGGCAACTGGCCGCTGGACGATGGAGAGGGGAGCGTGACGGAAGATATCTCCGGTGCTCAGCGCGACGCCGCCGTCACCGGATCGGCCACACTCACCTGGGAACCCGATACCACGCGGACAATGATGCAAGTGCCACCAGCACTGCGTGGTCCGTACGTGGCCACCAAGGGCGACACGGTGGTCTACTCCCTGCATCCTGATCAGAGCGACCTGGTGATCTTTCGCGCACGCAACGGCATCATCATCGACCGTCCGGATGAACGGTCCGTGCGCGTGGTGTGGGTGGACAATACATCCATGGGCGAGCTCTGCGTGATCCGCACGTTCGCCGGAGGCTGTGCCGACTCGGCCTGCTTCGACATCCCCTTGCGCGACCCCGTAAGCGTCTTCGAAACCGATGTGAAAGGGGCTGTGGCAAGCGTGCACCCCAATCCCACGTCCGGAGAGGCTACCCTTCGGTGGACGGTAGGTGCCACGGCGATCGAGGTGCGCGATGTACTCGGACGCATGGTCTGCTACCACGCGGTTTCCGACGCCGATCATCAGCTGGTGCTGGATGGATCGCAATGGTCGGCTGGCCGTTACCACATCCGCGTGGTTTCACAGCATCAGGTCTTCACGCTGCCGCTGGAGATCACGCGATGATCGAGATCCCGCAGCGAGAGTGGGCCTCCGATGAGGACCGCTATGCCGACGTTCTTCGAACCGTGGCATCCACCGTGCTGGGCGAAACCAATGCCGTGGCCAACATGGCCAACACGGCGGCGATCCTGGGGCACACGCTCCCCAACATCAACTGGGCCGGCTTTTATCTGTTCGACGGCACCGAGCTGGTCCTTGGACCCTTCTGGGGAAAGCCGGCCTGTATTCGGATCGCCCTTGGGAAGGGTGTGTGCGGCACTGCCGCCGGACAACGCCAGACCGTAGTGGTGGACGACGTGGAGTCGTTCCCGGGCCACATCGCCTGCGACGCTGCGTCGCGCAGCGAGATCGTTGTTCCAATGGTGCGTGATGGTGCACTGCTTGGCGTGCTGGACGTGGACAGCCCCCTTCCTGCGCGATTTGCCGAGGTCGATCGTGTCGGACTCGAAGCCATCGCAGCAGCCGTGGTCGGGGCGTGCGACTGGTCGCGCTTCAGCTGATCGCCGTCCCGTCACATCCCCCCAACCATAACGCACGGATAGGGTATGACGCCTATCCTGCATGTGTTTTGTGGTCTGATCCTTTCGGCAACGATCGTAAAGGCTCAGGTGATGATCACCGAGATCCAGCCGGCACCATCCGGTGAAGAACCCGAATGGGTGGAGATCGAGAACGTGGGCACCAAGGCCTCCACCATTACCGGGTGGCAGATCTGTGACGACCGTAGTTGTGCCGAGATCCCTGCGACCAGGCTGCTGGCCGGACAGCGCGCGATCCTTACCCGCGACGTCGCCGGCGTACGAGCTGCCAGCCCCCTGCCACCAGACGCCCGTGTGATCGAGGTGGCGCTACCCACGTTGAACAACACCACGGATGCTGTGGTCCTGCGTGATGAGCAGCTGCAGCGGGTGGACAGTCTTGCCTACGATCTGGCCAGGCATCCTGTGCCGAGGTCGCTGGAGCGACAGGGCGAGGCAACGGAGACGGCCGTCCTGTACCAGGACCGGTGGACGCCATCCGTCGATCGGTCGGGGGCAACCCCCGGACGTTTGAACAGCGTGGTGATCGTAGCGTCGGATGTCGGCATCGAATCCGTGAAAGGCGCGGACGACGCCGTGCTCGTGCGGGTAAGCAATCGTGGACGTCAGCGCATGGTCGACGTGCCCGTGATCGTACAGCTGCCGCAGCGCCGACTGGTGCGCACCGTGCCCGTGGTAGAGACCGGGCAGAGCCAGGAAGTATCCATCCCACTCACGGACCTTGGCTGGCCTCTGTTGCAGGGGATCCACCAGGCGCAGGTTGTGGCTGGTGCCGGGGACAGCCGACCCGAGAACGATTCGGCCGACGCTGTGCTGCACCTGCCGCCAAGGCCCGGCACGGTGATGCTGAACGAGATCCTGTTCGATCCACTGCCTGGCATAGACGACTACGTCGAACTTGCCAACACCAGTGCCGACACGGTCGATCTTGGAGGGTGGATCCTGCAGGATGAAGGGGGCAGTAGTGGACAATTTCCGACGGGATCCATTCTCAAGCCGCAGGGCTTTCTGGTGGCCGCTAACAGTAGTACCGTTGCCGACATCATGGATTCTGGCGTACCGTCCGTGCTGTCGTCGGCTGTGAATTTTAACAGCACCGGCGATCGAGTGATGCTGCGCACTCCATCCGGATTCCTTGTGGACGCAGCCACGTATTCGTCTGCCTGGCACTCGGAGCACAGTGATGCGGTCAAGGGGCGTGCTCTCGAGAAGCGATCGCCTGCGCTGGTGAGCGACCATGCGTCGTCATGGACAACATCCACGGATCCTCGTGGCGGCACTCCCGGCGGTCCCAATACGGTCGCCCGCAGGGCGCCGGACACCGGCACGCTTGGCGTCTCGCCGTCGCCCTTCAGCTCCGACGAGCGGAGTCTGCGCCATCCTGCCATGATCACCTTTGAGCAACCGTTCACGCAGGCCGTTGCGCGTATGACGGTGTACACACCGGAGGGGGCTCTGGTGGCGGATCTGCTGGAGTCTGCCTACGTTGGCAGCCGCGGTGGTGCGGTGTGGAACGGCCGCGGCGCGACTGGGGAACGTGTCTCTCCGGGACCCTACGTGGTGGTGCTGGAGTGCGTCGATGCCGCCTCCAGCGCCGTACACCATGCCACAGCGGTGATCGTCGTGGGCGACTGACCGGCGTCCACCACCAGGTTCGGCAACCGTAACTTGGCGCAGATCACGGGGCGTGGTAGCTTGAATGGATTCCTATGACAAAAAAGCCAACACCCGCACGGCAGCACGCCAGAACCAAACCGCAGACTAGCCTGCGAATCGATCCCGAAGCCCCTATCCAGACTCCCGAGCCGGATCTGCACGATGAAGCCCTGTATCTGAACCGCGAGATCTCGTGGCTGGAGTTCAATTCTCGCGTCCTGGAGGAGGCCGAAGACGTCGGCCATCCGCTGCTGGAGCGCCTGAAGTTCCTGTCCATCTTCTCGACCAACCTGGACGAGTTCTTCATGATCCGCGTGGCGGGTCTGATGGAACAGCGCGATGCGGGCGTAACCGAACTCTCGCCCGACGGCACTACGCCGGTGGAACAATTGCGGGAGATCCGCTCTCGGCTGATCCCACTCTACAAGCGGCAATCGAAGATCTTTCGGACCGATCTGCTGCCCGCGCTGGAGCACGAGGACATCCACATTCACCGCGTGGAAGACCTGGAAGCCCATGAGCAAGCCGAGCTGGAGCGCGACTTTGTGGACAACATCATGCCGGTCCTCACGCCGCTGGCGCTGGACCCCGGACATCCGTTTCCGCGGCTGCTGAATCGTTCACTGAACATTCTCTTTGTGCTGCACGACCACACGGATGGCGAAGCCGAGATCCGCACGGCGGTGATGCAGCTGCCGTCGGTGATCTCCCGGTTGGTGCGGGTGGAGCGCGCGGGCGGCGATCACTTCGTGCCGCTGGAAGAGATCATTCGCGCACATGCCGACATTCTGTTCCCCGGCCTGCGGCTCTCCGAGTCGCACGTGTTCCGCGTTACGCGAGATGCCGACGTAGAGATCGCCGAAGACGAAGCCAACGACCTGATCACGGCTGTGGCTGAAGGGATCCGCCAGCGTCGATGGGGTACCGATGCCGTACGACTGGAGGTGGGTCCCGATATGCCTCGGCATCTACAGTCGATCCTGCTGCAGAGTCTTACGCTCACAGCGGCGGACGTGTATCAGGTAGACATCCCGTTGAATGTCCAGGACTACCTCGAGCTGATGAAGCTGGATCGGCGTCGCCTGAAGGACGCCCCCTTCACCTCGAGGATCCTGCCGGAGCTGGCTGCCGAGGGTACCAAGATCATCGACGTGCTCAAGGACGGCGATCTGTTGGTGCATCATCCGTTCGACTCGTTCACCAACTCTACGGTACGCTTCATCAATCAGGCCGCGGTAGACCGTGATGTCCTGGCGATCAAGATCACCTTGTACCGCGCCGGGGGTAAAAGCCCCATCATTCAAGCGCTGAAGAACGCCGCGGGCAATGGCAAGGATGTGACCGCCTTCGTAGAACTGAAGGCGCGCTTTGATGAAGAGAACAAC